>DATJYH010000242.1:0-26575 GCA_035499675.1 Puia sp. | reverse complement strand
AGCCGGCAAAAAGCATCTATTTTTTTTCAACTACAACCGGTCAGCCATATTGCTGACCCGAAAAAATTTCAGCCGGCTGGCAGCTCTTACGGCCACCCTTTCACTTTGTATCATTACCGCTGTCCGTGCCAGGCTAAACATAAAGTCACTGGCAGCCGGAATCAGGGGTATTGTGACAGGCTGGAGAACCCGCATTGTAAAACCATAAAGGTTTCCATGGAAAAAGTGCGATTGTTCGGATTTGATTTCTGGAATGTGTCCGCTGAAGATGAAGCAGCTGGAATGATTGTCGATAGCCTCCGCGGAGCCATTTTTGAGCGGGACAACGTCAACTTTATCATCACGCCCAACGCCTACGATATCGCCCAATATTTCTCTACCTATCGATCAATTGGGCAATCCTTAAGCAACTCTGCGGTAGTATTGGCCGACGGAATACCTATTGTTTGGCTGAGCAGGCTCTTCCGTCCATCTCTAAAAAAAAGAATAACGGGCAGCAATCTTTTCCCCGCCTTATGGACCAAAATCAGAGAGCATCAAAAAAAGGCCTTTTTCATTTTGCCCAACAAAAACATCGCTGAAAAGCTGTCGGCAGAGCACCCAGGGATGCTGTATGCCATTCCGGAATTTTTTGATGAAGGGAATGATGCGTATATACAGCAATTTGCTAACGAGCATATTGAAACGATCCGCTCGTTCAAACCGGATTTTATTTTTATTGGAATCACCATTCCCAAACAACAAAAACTGGCGTTGGCATTGCACAGCCTGCTATCAGGTCATGCAGATTTTAACTGTTTTATTGCCATTCTTGGCGCGTCTTTTGAATTTTATCTGGGTTTAAAAAAAAGGGCCCCGGTCATTTTTCAAAAAACCGGCACCGAATGGCTTTATCGCTTTGCCCAGGAGCCAAAGAGAATGTGGAAAAGATACACCCTGGGTAATATCAGATTTTTGGTGATTGCGGTTAGAGAACTGGCACTCAGGCGAAGGCCAAAAAAATTCCGAAAATGAACCCGATCCAATCTGTAAAAAGACCCGAAAAAAGCTGGAAGGAAAACTTGCAATTGGCAGGAATCATTTTATTTGTGTTTACCCTGCCGTACACAAGGGAACTGAACCAGCTTTGCATGGGTTTTTTTCTGATCACCTGCGCAATAGCATGGGATCGGCAAAAGTGGCACAGGCAAAGAAAGAGCATATTTGTTTTCACGCTGATTTACCTGGTATCCGTTGTATCGGGCATCTACTCACCGGACTTTCATGCAGCCTACAGCGTGCTGGAAATCCAGTCAACGCTATTTCTCGTACCGGTCTTGTTTGCATCAAGCTATCAACCCACGGTGACTAAAAACAATATCATCAAACTTGCATTTGTCTCAGGAGTATGTACCGCCCTGTGTTATCTCGGTATACATTTTATTTATGAGATGCGTCATGCCCACATCCCATTTTCGGGGTGGTTTCAGGAAGAATATCTTAATCATCACTATTCCGCCCCCATTGGGATCCACGCCAGTTTTTTGTCATCCTACGTTGCAGTGTGCCTGTTTTTTCTGATCAATTTCTTGGCCTCGTTCAAACAACCGATTGTAAAAGGGTTGGCGATAATCATGATGCTTGTTTGCCTGGTGTCGCTGTTCGTGCTGGCTTCCAGGATGGTGATGCTAATGACATTAGCCTGTTTGATTTTTTTCGTCCCTTATGAAATACTCCGGTGGAAATGGCATGCACGCATCATATTTGGCTTTGCTATACTGGCCATCTCATTGTTTTTGTTTTCCAAGAACGAATATTTCCAAAGCCGGTTTACAGACAACCTCGAAAAAGACATCAAATTCTACGAACTCATTTCGCTGTACAAAAAGCCTGATTCTGCTATTGAGAAAACGATCCTGAAAAATGACGGATCGAGAATAGAACGATGGATCGCAGCGCTAAAAGTAATCCGCGAAAAACCCTGGTTTGGTTATGGCACCGGGCAGGAAAAACCGGTGTTGTTTAAGAAATACAAGGAGATGGGGCTGACCGTAACGCTGGAAAAACAATATGATGCACACAACCAGTTTTTGGCCTTTACCATCAAGAGTGGCCTGCCCGGTTTGATTGCCTTTTTAATGATGCTGGCATATTCTTTTTACACCGCGATCAAAGGAAGGGATTTTACCTACTTCTCCTTTTTGTTTATTACAACCGGGATTTGTTTGATCGATAATTTTCTTGAAGTCAATAAGGGTATCTTTTTCTTCTCCTTCTTCAACATATTTTTCTATTTGTCGGTTTTCTATGGCATCAACCCGGTTAAAGAAATGGTGCAGGCACAAATAAACCCCCTGTCCCCCAAAAAATTGCCTCACCAGGGTCCATAAAGGCAACCCCGCAGACTATTTGGCCGAATATTGATCAGGTAGTACTGATATGAAAGTAGTCTTTATTGTCCGGTCAACACTGTTTACTGTAAAAGGTGGGGATACTGTCCAGGTCCTCCAAACGGCTCAATTTCTTGGTGCCCGGGGAATCCAGGCCGATATAAAGCTAACGCATGAGCCTATCCACTACGAAAGCTATGACCTTCTTCATTTTTTTAACATAACAAGACCCGCAGATATCCTTTATCATATCACCAGATGCCCGAAGCCGTTTGTGGTCAGCCCCATCCTGGTTGACTACAGTGAATATGACAGGCACCATCGCCCGGGTGTTTCCGGATGGCTGTTTAGGTTCCTGCACCCCGACGCTATTGAATACTGCAAAACGATTGCCCGCTGGATATGTGGTAGGGACGTTCTCGGAAGCAAATCTTACCTGTGGAAGGGCCATCGCCGCAGTGTTCGAGAAATACTGACGAAAGCAAGCATGGTACTTCCTAATTCCCTGCTTGAATACAACGACCTTGCAAAAATTTACCAGGTTCATCCCCCATTCCGTATTGTGCCCTACGGCGTGGATACCACCGTATTTCGGGAGGCACTCCCCGTCCCAAAAGATTCCTCCCTCGTTATTTGCGCCGCCAGGATTGAAGGGCGAAAAAATCAATATAATCTGATAAGAGCGCTTAACAACACCGCGTTCAAATTATTATTAATAGGTGCGCCGGCACCCAACCAGACTGGTTACTACAGACGATGCAGGAAAATTGCGGCGAGCAATGTTTTCTTTATAGACCAACTTCCGCAGGAGACTCTTGCCTCCTATTATCGCCAGGCAAAAGTGCATGTGCTTCCCAGTTGGTTTGAAACCTGCGGCCTCTCTTCACTGGAAGCAACCGTAGCGGGATGTAATGTAGTTGTCACCAAAAAGGGTTACACTTCGGAATATTATGGCGATGACGTAATTTATTGCGAGCCGTCTTCTCCCGATTCGATCCGGCAGGCGGTACAGGAAGCGGTCGCTATCGATATCCCCGGACGTCTGAAAGATAAAATCGCGGCCAGGTACACCTGGGAACAGGCAGCCGTCGATACCCACAAGGCCTATCGGCAAGTTGTCCGGACGAGAACGAATTTACGCATAGGCATCCTCGGGACAAGGGGGATCCCCAATCATTATGGCGGATTTGAACAATTTGCAGAGCATCTTTCGGAAGGTCTCACCGAAAGAGGGCACGAAGTGTTTGTATATAATTCTCATAAACATCCGTATCAGGAGAAACGGTGGAAGAAAGTTCGGATTGTTCACGCCTATGACCCGGAATATTTTCTCGGTACATTCGGACAATTCGTGTACGATGTCAATTGTATGCTGGATGCCCGGCGGAAAAAGCTTGATGTCATCCTGATGCTTGGATACACAAGCTCTTCCGTGTGGGGATGGCTTTTCCCGAAAAATGCCAGCATCATCTATAACATGGATGGATTGGAATGGAAACGTACCAAGTATTCAAAAGCCGTGCAACAATTTCTGTTGAAGGCAGAAAAACTTGCAATCTCCAACGGAAACTACCACATCGCCGACTCACCGATCATCCAGCAATATCTTCAGAACAAATACCAGATACCTTGCGCCTACATACCCTACGGAGCTGAAATATTTGACAACGAAGACGAACACCTGCTGAGGGCCTATCGGGTGGCCAAAGGCAACTATTATCTGCTGATCGCGAGACTGGAGCCGGAAAACAACGTCGAAACCATCCTGGAAGGTTTTGCCAACAGTCGTTCGACCCGCAAATTCCTGGTGGTAGGTGACATCAGGAACAAATTCGGGAAATCGGTGTTCGAAAAATTCAGGCGCGATTCCCGCATTTGTTTTGTGGGTGCAATTTATAACGACACCCGGAAAATCCACACTTTGAAGACCTTTTCCAGCATTTATTTTCACGGTCACTCAGTGGGTGGCACCAATCCTTCACTCCTGGAGGCCATGGCGAGCCGGGCCCTGATTGCAGCTCACGATAACCCGTTCAACAGAGCTGTTCTGGAAGAAGACGCTTATTATTTTCAACATGCCGACGACGTAACTTCAATCATTGAGCATGTTTGCCGGGGGGCAAAAGAAAAACAAATGATTGAAAATAACCTGGTGAAGATCAGGACTGAATATACCTGGAGCAGGATCATTCAGAGATACGAAATGTTCATGTACTCCGCGGTGTGCAGCAAACCACAGGCAGATGCCAGCTCCATGATAAAAGGAGTTCCTGCCTGACCTTCACCCACTCGCCGGGATTTTATTCCAGCCGCTTTGGTTACAATCTTGCCTGTTTTCCATAAATTGTAAGGAATTTTGTTGTTCAAACATCTTTGCACCTGAACTGTTATTTACTCTAATATGAAAATCTTACTCGGCTACCTGAAGCCGCATAAATGGCTTGTGCTACTGACGCTTATGCTGGCCGCCATCAACACGGGTTTTTCGCTCTTCGATCCCATTATATTCGGCAAGATCGTTAACCTGTCCAATGAGTTCATCCTTTCCCGGAAAGCCGGCCATGCCTATTCTTTTGACCGCTTTTTCTATACCTTTTCATGGAAACATCCCGGTGTGATCAACCTGCTGCTGTTTTCCATCGGCGTGGCCATGGTGAGCCGGATCGCAAAAAATTTCCAGGACTATTTTATGAACGTGGTGGTGCAGAAATTCGGGGCGCGTGTATTTACCGACGGCCTGAAACATGCCATGAAGCTGCCCTACCAGGAATTTGAAGACCAGCGCAGCGGGGAAACCCTGGGCATATTGCAGAAAGTGCGGACGGATACCGAAAAGTTCATCAATTATTTCATCAATGTCCTTTTTGGTGTAATCATCGGCGTGGCCTTTGTTTTTGTATACGCGGCTATTTGGATTCACTGGACCGTTCCGCTGGTATACCTGACCGGCATCATGCTCCTGACTTTTATCAGCAATGTCCTGAGCAAAAAAATTAAGATCATTCAAAAAAACATCGTCAACCAAACCACTTCCCTCGCGGGCTCTACTACCGAATCCCTCCGAAATATTGAACTGGTAAAAAGCCTTGGATTGACGCAGGAAGAAGTGAACCGGCTCAACCAGAATACCTATAAAATACTGGGGCTGGAGCTGACGAAGGTCAAGCGCATCCGCAGCATCAGTTTCATACAGGGGACTTTTGTCAATACCCTGCGGCAGGTAATCCTGTTTATCCTGATGTGGCTGATATTTAAAGACAAAATGAACGCCGGCCAGCTCGTGACCATGCAGATATTTTCGTTCTTTGTATTTGGGCCGCTCCAGGACATCGGGAACATCATCCTGTCATATCGCGAGGCCGAGGCATCCCTGAATAATTTTGACAGCCTGATGAAAAAACAACCCGAACCGCAGCCAAAGGACCCAAAACACCTCGGTGAAATCCGCGAGTTATCGTTCAGGAACGTTGTGTTCAAGCATAAAACAGCGCATCACAACGCCATTGATAATATCAGTTTTGATGTGAAAACGGGTGAAACGATTGCCTTTGTGGGCCCCTCGGGATCCGGCAAGTCCACCCTCATGAAATTGTTGGTTGGTTTATACCGGACCAAACAGGGAAGCATACTGTACAACCACCTGGACGAAAATTCCATCAACTTTGACGACCTAAGGAACCAGATCGGGTTTGTGACCCAGGACACCCAATTGTTCTCCGGCACTATTCGCGAAAACCTCCTTTTCGTGAACAAAATGGCCACGGAAGAGGATTTGCGGGATGCGCTCGACAAAGCCTCCTGTAACGGGCTGCTGGCCAGGGCCGAAAAGGGGCTTGATACCCTGATTGGTGAGGGAGGGCTCAAATTGTCGGGTGGAGAAAAGCAACGGTTGTCGATCGCCCGGGCGCTGTTGCGTAAACCCAGGGTGCTGATTTTTGACGAGGCTACATCTGCGCTGGATTCCCTGACCGAAGAAGAAATCACGGAAACCATCCGGGAAATCTCTTCTTTCCGTAACCAGATCACCATCCTGATCGCCCACCGGCTCTCTACCATCATGCATGCCGACCGGATCTATGTACTTGAAAAAGGGGAGGTGGTGGAAACGGGGACCCACGGAACCCTGCTGGCAGAGAAGGGACTGTACTACGCCATGTGGAGACAACAAATCGGTGAACGGAAACTGATGAACAGCATTGGCACCAGGGAAATCGTATCACCCAATTAATATATAACAGTCTCCCATACACGTTATTTGACGGGATGGTAGTCCCGTCCATACCAGCAGCGCCGCATGAAAAAATTATCTGTCGTCATCATCAGCTTTAACGAGGAAAAAAATATCGGCAAGTGCATAGAGTCCGTAAAGAACCTGGCGGATGAGATCATTGTCCTGGATTCTTTTTCGAAGGACGAAACGGTCCGCCTGGCCCGAGAAAAGGGCGCGATCGTTTACCAGCAGGTCTTTAGCGGGTATGGCGCCCAAAAAAATGCAGCGGCGGCGCTGGCCGGCTTTGATTTTGTCCTGTTCCTGGATGCGGACGAATACCCTGACGACAGGCTTTACCGGATGATTGCAACCGAAAAACAGCATGGGTTCCCTGCCGATGGCTATATCATGAACAGGTTGAACAACTATTGTGGTCAGTGGATCCGTCATGGAAGCTGGTATCCCGATAAAAAATTACGTTTGATCAATCGGCAAAAAGGACATTGGAACAACCATCTGGTTCATGAATCCATCGAGATGGAAAAGGATACACGAATCGTTTACCTGGAAGGGAATCTTCTTCACAGCGCATACCACAGCCTGGAGGAACATATTACCAAGAACAACCGATACAGCAGCCTTTCGGCACAATTTCTTTTTGAAAAAGGGAAACGGACCAACCTGTTTAAAATCATCCTTAACCCTTTTTGGGCCTTTGTAAACAGCTACCTGCTGAGAATGGGATGGATGGATGGCTTTAATGGGTTCGTGATTGCCATTAATATTGCCCACCTCACTTTCCTGAAACATACCAAACTGTACCAGCTCCGGAAAACCAACTCTTCATAGGTGCCGGATAGCCGCAGGCCATTAAGCTACCACGGTTGAATTTTTTTGATGCGGTTCGTTCGCGACTGCATAATTTTGCCGGAAAATTATTTTATATCTCCCTGTTATGTCCACTGAAAATAAGCCCAATTACCTGTGGAGCCTGTTAACGATGAAATGCCCCAGGTGCCGGAAAGGCAATATGTTTACAGAAAGCAATCCCTGGAAACTTCGGCAAACGCTCAAAATGCCCGAAAAATGCCCGGAATGCGGACAACCGTTTGAGTTGGAAGTAGGTTTTTGGTATGGGACCGGTTACGTGAGTTACGCGATTTCGTTTGCTTTGTCTGTGGCCTGCTTTATTGTATGGTGGCTACTGATCGGCATTACTTCCATAGAATTACTGATTGCCTGGCTGGGGGTCAATGCGCTTTTCCTGATCCTGCTGCAGCCCTGGATCATGCGCATCAGCAGGGTAATTTACTTGTATTTCTTTGTTAGTTATGATCCGGATTACAAGAGTAATACGGTGAGAACATTTGACTATGAATCCGAGGAATATTTCAAAAAGAAAGAAGATTCCTGAAACTTCACAGGGCCGGTTTCCAAAAACAAAGAGCCGGGACTAGACAATCCCGGCTTAAGATAACTATGATAAGGGTTAGTAAGACGAGTTAATAACGACCCTTCATCAGCTTTATTTTGTCAAATGTGAAAAAATATGATCCTATATCTCACTGATCTTAAATTTTTCACCGCTTCTTATCCCCCGTTCTGTTGATAACAATGTGCAGCATTCGGTTAGCGGATCATGCTCAAAAAAAAGAATGTAGTCGTTTTCCATTGCCTGAGACAGGAACAATTTCTTTTCTTCCATCGTGGTGAGTGGGAACATATCGTAAGCCATCACATATGGCAGGGGAATATGTGAAACAGAAGGCAGGAGGTCGGCCATAAATACGATGGTGCGCCCGTTGTACATGATCTGCGGCAACATCATGGCATCGGTGTGCCCGGATACGATCCGGATGCTGATCCCGTTTGAAAAATCAGCCAGGCCTGTTTCAGGATGAGCAGGAAGTTCCACCATGTTGAGGCGTCCGCTTTCCTGTATGGGAATAATATTTTCCTTCAGGAAGGATGCTTTCTCCCGGTCATTTGGCACCGTTGCCCATTTCCAGTGACGTTCGTTACTCCAGTACACAGCATTTCGAAAAGCGGGTTTCAATTTGTCCCCCTCGCGAACGATGCTGCCACCGCAATGGTCAAAATGAAGATGGGTCAGGAAAACATCGGTTACATCATCTCTGGAAAATCCGTAGGCAGCCAGGGAAGAATCCAGGCTGTCATCTCCATTCAGGTAATAGTGGCTGAAGAACTTTGCATCCTGTTTGTCTCCGATCCCATTGTCAACCAGGATCAGCCGGTTGCCATCTTCAATCAGCAGGCAGCGTAATGCCCAGTTGCAGAGGTTGTGTTCATCGGCGGGATTCAGTTTGTTCCAGATGGATTTGGGAACCACGCCAAACATGGCACCGCCATCCAGCTTAAAAAAACCCGTGTTGATGGAATAGAGTTTCATATGATAGTCGCCGGCACCGGCGCTTTTTTCATGCTTACAAACATCAGCAATACAAAACCGATGATAAAATAACTCATCAATGCCAGGACAGAATTGCGCATCCCCCCCAGGAATTCAGCCACGTAGCCAAAGGAAAGGGTGCCAATCACCGTTCCTGTCTTGTCGCACACATCATAAAAACTAAAATAGGAGGCCGTATCGGTCGTTTCGGGAAGCAATTTGGAATAGGTCGATCTTGAAAGAGATTGAATTCCGCCCATGACCATGCCAACGGTGAATGCTACGATGTAAAATTCGAGCACCGTGGTTGTAAAATACGCTCCTATGCAAATGCCGATCCATATGATGATCAGTACCGCCAGTGAGAATATGTTGCT
The DNA here is from genome assembly GCA_035499675.1 of Puia sp. Taxonomy (GTDB): domain Bacteria; phylum Bacteroidota; class Bacteroidia; order Chitinophagales; family Chitinophagaceae; genus Puia. Next base: position 17,209 of record DATJYH010000242.1, on the reverse strand, counting down.
GGTCCTTTTCGAGATGATGGAAAACAGGTAAGCCCCGGCAATGGCTACCAGTTGGATGATGAGGATGGTAAGGATAAGCTGGGCGTCCTGCATCTTCAGTTCGTCCGATGCGAAATAGGCGGCCATGTACATGACCGTTTGCACGCCCATATTGTAAAAGAAAAAACTGATGAGAAAACGTTTCAACCTTGGGTAATCCTGCAACTGGTTCCAAACTTTCTTCAATTCATAAAAACCGTTGGTCAGGATGCTGTGGTTGGGTCGCTGCTGCGGTCTTCGTGACTGTGGCAATAACCTGAACGTGATCTGTGCAAAACCGGCCCACCATACACCTACGGAAAGGAAGGATATCCGGACCGGTAGATTCCCCAATCCCCAGTTCAGACTTTTATTCAGCATGATAAATGTCAGGCAAAGGATCATCTGCAATACGCTGCCGATGTAACCGAGGGCGAAGCCCTTGGCACTCACCCTGTCCTGGTCCTCTTCCGCGGCAATTTCGGGCAGGTAGGCATTATAAAATACGATGCTTCCGCAATAGCCAATAGACGCAACGATGGAACACAGGAGCCCCAGCCCGATGTTGTCCTTTGTAAAATAAAACATGGCGCAACAGGCAGCCGAACCCAGGTAACAGAAAAATTGCATAAAGGCCTTTTTATTGCCTTTATAGTCGGCCATGGAAGAGAGGATGGGAGACAGAAAAGCGATCACCAGCAGTGAAAAAGAGATGGCATAGGACGCAAGTGCAGCCCGTTCAAAAGTGCGCCCGAGCAGGTGTACCTGTTCGGGCGCGACAGCAGTATAATACGTTGGAAAAATGGCCGAAGTAATGATCAGTGAGTACGAACTGTTGGCCCAGTCGTACATGGCCCAGGCCGTGATCACTTTTTTGGATGCTGTTTGCATAAGTCAGCAGTTGAATTGAAGAGGAATCATCACGCAAACAAAGATTGACATGTCAGGTATTTCCTCAACTCAGGAATGAATCAGGCCTGCATATACCAGGCTCAGGACCACCAGACCGGCGACAATACGATAAATACCGAATAATTTAAATCCATGTTTTTGCAGGTACCCGATAAAAAAGCGTACTGTCAGGAGGGCCACAACAAACGCAACCAGGCTGCCAACCAGCAGCGTGGTCATATTGTCCCTGGCCAATACTTCCGGGTTGGTCTTGTAAACATCATAAAAACTTTTCACCGATGCGGCCAGCATAGTAGGCACCGCAAGAAAAAAAGAAAATTCCGCCGCTGTACTGCGATCCAGTTTTTGGGTCATACCCCCGATGATGGTGGCAGCACTGCGACTCAGCCCGGGGAAAACGATCGATAATACCTGGAAACATCCAATCACAAAAGCATTTTTATTGCTGATGTCCTCTTCACGGTGAATAATGCTTCCGGTAAAGAAACGATCAATGACGAGCAGCACCAATCCTCCGGCAACCATCACCCAGGCAATAAACACGAGATTGCTGAGCGCAGCGTCAATATGTTTTTTCAAAAGGACCCCAAAAACCACTGCAGGAATAAGCGCGATGAGTAGTTTGACGTAAAAGCTGATCTTTTTAAAATCGAAAAACTTCTTCCGGTATAACACCACGACCGACAATATCGCTGCCAGTTGGATCACTACCTCAAACATATCCCTGAACGGCGATTCGGCCACACCGATCAATGGGTTGGTAAACTTCATATGTGCTGTAGAAGAAATGGGAAGAAATTCGGTGATCCCTTCCACGATGGCCAATATGATGCTTTGCAGAATAGTCATGCGAATGAGAAGCTGTATTTATATGCGTAAATGTAAACGAAAAAAAGGTAGGATCAATAGTTGCCCGGGCAGGGCGATGGCAACAAAAAAGCGATGGAAAAACCATCGCTTTCCAGAACTTATAAAATATTACTGGTCGCTGTTCTTTGTCCTTTTGAAGATGGCGACTATTTCAAGTCCCAGGCCGGCCAGGATTAGAATAGGAGCCAGGGTAATTCGCGTAAAGCTGTACACTTCATTTGGATTGAATACATTCGGGTCCTTGCTTTTGCCTCCTGCCATTAAAAAGAGTCCGAGCGCCATAACTACCAGCCCGATGATCATCCAACGGTAGTTTTCCTTTCCAAAAAGGGGGACATATTGACGGGTGTTTGTTGCTTTTTTCTTTTCAGCCATATCAAAATGATTGTAAGGGTCGCAATATACATTTTTTTTGATCAGGATGCATCTTCCTGGTCTGGCATACCCTGACTAGTACAGGTCATCCAGTTTCATTTTCAGGTATTTCAGCACACTTCGATGGGTGCTGGCGAAGGAAATGCATATTCCGAGGAGAATAATGGCCGCAAACAGGAAGGCCAGCAGGGTATAGTCGCGCAATGCCCGGAGGTCGGGGAGCCAGGTCTCTGCAACGAAAATAACGGCGATGATCCCGGCAATGGCAATTACCCCGCTAAGAGCTCCGTTTACAAGAGCGCGTATATCCATGGGCCGTGCAATAAACCACCGGGTAGCGCCCACCATTTGCATGGTTTTTATGAGGAACCGGTTACTGAACATCGCGAGCCGGATGGTATTGTCGATCAGCAGGATCACCAATATCGAGATTACAATGATCACTCCCAGCAACACAAGGCTGATCTTGTTGATGATGCTGTTCAGATTGCTGACCAGGGACTGAGGAAACAACACATTGCTGACGGCAATATTCTGGGAAAGCTCGTTGCGAATCCTGTTCAACGAATCAGAGGAGGCGTAATCTTTTTTTATTTTGAAGTCGATGCTGGCCGGCAGGGGATTTTTGTCGAGCAAATTACCCCAGTCCTTATTCCCATCCTGCAGGTATTTCTGTTTAGCCATATCCTTGGTCACATATTGGTAACTCCTGACATACGGTTGTGCAGCAATGAACTCGACCAGTGATGCACTGTCTTTGGGAGATACATTTTCCCTGACATATACATTCACTTCAATGTTTTCTTTAAAATACTCACCCAGTTTGTTCGCATCTATAACGATCCATCCGAGGATCCCCAAAAAAAACAGGATCAGCGACACGCCTACAATCGCCATAAAATAAGAAGGTGTTGAGCGCTTGGCATAACCTTTTCCGAATTGGGCCATGATTACCGATTTTGTTCGGGTTGAGTACAATTTGTGACGCGCAAAAATAACGGATTTACAGGCACAATCCGTATTTTTGTTATCCTCAAAACGTTGTCGTTCGTGCATTATTTTGAAGGCTTTGTCTTTTAACTTTTTTTCAACGATTCAGGCTTTCCGGATAATATAGATCGATAGGAACAAGTTGACCATCTGCGCAGGATATGTGCAGCTGGCGACCGAAGATGATCAAACTGAAACAAAAATGATGGAATACAATTTCAGGGATATTGAGAAGAAATGGCAGGAAGAATGGAATCAGCATGGCGTATACGCAGTAAGCAACAACTCATCCAGGCCGAAATATTATGTACTGGATATGTTCCCCTACCCCAGTGGGGCCGGTTTGCATGTAGGGCATCCGCTCGGCTATATTGCCAGCGATATTTACGCGCGCTTCAAAAGATTAAAAGGATATAATGTGTTGCACCCGATGGGGTACGACGCATTTGGGCTGCCGGCCGAGCAATATGCCATTGAGCATGGCATTCACCCCGCGGTAAGTACAGAGCAGAACATCAGCAATTTCAGGAAACAGCTCGACAAAATTGGTTTTTGCTTCGATTGGAGCCGGCAGGTCAAGACCAGCGATCCTTCGTACTACAAATGGACACAGTGGATATTCCTCCGGCTGTTCAACAGTTTTTATAACCGGGCCGCCCAAAAAACGGAGAATATAACGTTGCTGGTTAGTCTTTTTGAAAAAGAGGGCAATCAAAACCATCTTTGTCCCGGTGACGCCTCGATACGGTTCAATGCTTCCGATTGGAACCAATACAACGAAAAGCAACAACAGGATATTCTGATGCAATACCGGGTGGCCTATTGCGGCTATGGGGAGGTAAACTGGTGCGAGGCGCTGGGGACTGTATTGGCCAATGACGAGGTTATTAGTGGTGTCAGTGAACGAGGTGGCTATCCCGTGGTAAAAAAGAAATTGCGCCAATGGTACCTGCGCATCACGGAGTACGCCGAGCGTTTGCTGAACGGCCTGGAGCAAGTTGAATTCAGTGATGCCATGAAAGAAATGCAGACGAACTGGATCGGCAAAAGCTATGGGGCAGAAATTGAGTTCGGCATCTGGAAACAGGATAACCTTTGCCTGAAGGTCTATACCACAAGACCTGATACCATTTTTGGAGTTGACTTTATGGTGCTGGCACCAGAGCACGAACTTGTGGACCAGATCACCAGTGTTGAACAAAGAACCGCAGTAACCGACTATATCGCTTACGTAAAAAGCCGCAGCGAGCGGGAGCGAATGGCTGAGAAAAAGATCACCGGATGTTTTACGGGTGGTTATGCACTTCATCCGTTTACAGGCAATAAGATCCCTATCTGGGTTTCGGAGTATGTGTTAGCGGGTTATGGAACAGGAGCCATTATGGCCGTGCCTTGCGGTGATGAACGGGATTTCAGGTTTGCCCGGTTTTTCAATATACCCATCACCAATATCATTGGCAGTCATTTCGACGGGCAGGAAGCCAACCCCACCAAGGACGCCATCCTGGAAAACAGCGGATTTCTGGACGGCCTGTTGATGAAAGATGCTATCGAAGTGGCCATCCGAAAAATTGAGGAAATAGGGATCGGCCGCCGCAAAGTAAATTATAAGATGCGTGATGCGGCGTTTAGCCGGCAGCGTTACTGGGGGGAACCATTTCCCATAGTATGGAAAAACGGGATCGCATACCCGCTGGACGAAAAAGACCTGCCGCTGGAATTGCCGCATGTGGACAGTTATAAAGCCGGCCCGGAGGGTGAGGGTCCTTTGGCCAATATCCCTGCCTGGACTGCCCGGCACCTTGAAACGAATACCATGCCCGGTTATGCCGGTTCTTCCTGGTATTTCCTCCGGTATATGGATCCGCATAATGACAGGGAATTTTGCGACAGAAAAGCGAGCGACTACTGGGGACAGGTCGATTTGTATATTGGCGGAACGGAACACGCTGTCGGGCATTTATTGTATAGCCGTATGTGGACTAAAGCGTTGTATGACCTGGGTCATATCGGGCATGACGAGCCGTACAGGAAGTTGGTGAACCAGGGGATGATACAGGGGAGCAGCAGGTTTGTTTATCGCATCCACTTGAATACCGGCCCGGGTTCGACAGAGACAGGTGAGGCCATCCCGATCTTCATTTCGATTGGACCAAAGGAAAAATTCACCAATGCTCAGCTATCCGACGTCGTGAAAGCATTTTTCCCGTCGACAAATGCGGCGGAAATAACACCAGATTTAATATCCATCCAGCAATTGCATGTCGACGTCAACATGGTCGATGGCGTTGAATTGGATATCGACGCCTTCCGAAGATGGAGGCCGGAATATTCAAATGCTTGTTTTATCCTGGAGGATGGTTTATTGTCTGTACCCGGTCAGGGAGGGTTAAAGACAAGTACATATATCTGCGGGGTTGAGGTCGAAAAAATGAGCAAGTCGAAGTTTAACACAGTCAACCCTGATGATCTTGTTCAGAAATACGGCGCCGATACCTTTCGTATGTATGAAATGTTTCTCGGCCCGGTGGAGCAAAGCAAACCCTGGGATACCAAGGGCATTGAAGGGGTACATCGTTTCCTGAAAAAGTTGTGGCGGTTGTTTTATGACGAAATGAAGGGAAGGCTTTGGACGGAAGCAACACCCATGGAGGCCGAACTGCGTATCCTGCACCGCAGCATCAAAAAAATGGAAGAAGACACAGAAAGGTTTTCTTTCAATACAGCCGTCAGTGCGTGTATGATTGCCGTGAATGAATTCTCCGATGTAAAATGCTACAAAAGAGCTGTGCTTGAAAAATTGCTGATCATCCTGGCACCATACGCTCCGCATATCTGCGAGGAGCTTTGGCATGCGCTGGGAAATACGACCTATATTATCGATGCTCCTTACCCGGTACCGGAGGAGAAATACCTCCGGGAATCATCTAAAAATTATCCGGTGGCCATTAACGGTAAGACAAGAGCCGAATTGAATATAGCCCTGGACGCCACACAACAGCAGGTGGAGGAACTGGTCCTGGGCAATGAAACGGTAAGAAAATGGATGGAGGGGAAACCGCCAAAGAAAGTGATCTATGTAAAGAACAAGATGATCAACGTGGTGGTGTAAATATTCCGGCCGGGTGGACCACCTTAGGTGTCAAGTGGTCAATTCGCAAATTGAAGTTGACCACTCGATATTAGAAGTGGTCCACTTCGGAACAACTTTCTTCACCCACCTCAGCAACTTAATTTCTATTGATTTTCAGGCTATTATTTTCATTTTGAGGCCAGCCACAAGGGTAGAAAGGGAGTCGACCACTTGCAAGGGCAAGTTGTCAACTCGCAAATTGAAGTGGTCAACTTGATTCAAATTTCGGGTCATTTCACGCCTCTTTTTTATGAAATACGTTACTATTTTTATGCATGCCTGTCCCGGAAAAACTAACCGCCCATTTTGAAGAACAATGCTTTTACCATGTGATCTGCAAATGCATCGATGGCAGAAAACTGTTTCTGGACGATAATGACAGGGAGTTCTTCCTGAAACGATACCAGGAACTTATGGAACCCTTTATAAACACCTACAGCTATTGTCTGCTCGACAACCATGCCCATTTTCTCATAGAAACCAAGAATCCGGCAGATATCAACCCTTATTTGATGCAAATTCCCAAGTGTCGCCTTACTCTAACACATATTAAATTCCTGCGAACCGCCAACCAGGAAAAACTTTATCATGAATTGATAAAACAGCAATTCAACCGACTCTTTATTTCACACACCATGTCTTTTAACAGAAAACACCAGCAAAAGGGACATCTTTTCATTAGACCATTCAGGCGAATGCTGATAAATGAAGACGCATACCTTACTCACGTTGTGATCTACATACATGCCAACCCATTAAAACACGGCATCACAGACGATTTTACACACTATAAATGGTCCTCCTGCCAGGCGCTGCTTTCCGACGGGTTCACCCGGCTCAAAAGAAAAGAGGTATTGGACTGGTTTGGGGGAAGGGAGATGTTTGAAAAAACTCAGAGCGAGCAGGCAGAATATTATTTTACGCATCCGGTTCTGTAAATGCCCGGGCACTTCAGCATCCGGATTTTATTTTTTTACAAAGCGCACCATCGCACTGCTGTGCTCGTCGGCATAGAGGCGGGCCTCATATCTTTTGCCAGCCACCATCACAATCATCAGCGAGGTATTGGGAGGGATCGATCCGAGGTTTTCCGCTACCATTACCAGTTCATTATCATCAGCCAGCTGACTGACCGCTACTTTGATCGTATGCGGCTGATCTGTTAAAAAAATATGTTCTTCCATCATTCGGCCATTCAAAAAAACCGCAATGGAATCTCCATCAATATCTCCATCATCATAAAACCGCATATCAAGGGAGTCACCTTCAATCGGTATTACACTCTCCAGTTTTTTAACCCGGCTGCTGAATTTCTCTTCAGGCGTGCTGGTCCGCACCTGCAACGGTATGTCTGGTTGTTGGGATAACGGGACTTCGGAAATTGCAGGATGTATGGATTGACCGGTTTGTTGGGGAACCGGCCCTTGCACCGGGACAAATGCCGCACCGCCCGTTTCCTCAACGCTATTTGCGGGTGCTGGGGCAAATGCCAGCATCGCCACGCTATCGATCACATAGCTATTGCTGGCGCCCCTGGTATAGTTGTCCAGCACATAATCCCATTCATCATCAAAAACATGGCTGGAGGTTTTTTGCAAATTCACCGGAGCTTTGGAAGCCTCCCGGTCATCCAGCCGTGAACTCTCCCCTTCCAGTTTCATCACACCTTCACCGGGGCAATTGAAATCCGCAACCATCATCAGCGCCCCTTGTTTTGAAGAGCCCGTCTGATCCTCTAGCAACACGTCATCCCACCATACCACGCTGTTGTCCTTATCGTCAAAATAGCCTCTTACGGAATAGCGCCGGTAGTTGTTTTTTGACTCGTAGTAGTAAGATGTGCCGACCAGGCTGTCGCCTTTTTTCACCAGTTTTAGCTCCAGGCGGGTGGACCGGATTTTGCCCTTCCAAACCCCGGTAATCGGTTGTGCAAACAATACCCCTGCGTCGCTGCAGAGGAAAGCAAAAACGATGAACCCAAAAATGCCGGTTGTTTTCAATAACGATGATTTTAGCCGGAAAATACGATCCGTCTTCAAAAACGAAAGAGGCGAGTTTCTAGTACGTGAAAAGAGACGATTACCTGCCCGCAGAAAACCAAAGGCCGATAAAAAACAGTTTTATTTATTTCCCAGATATAGCTCCAACAGGCCGTCCGGTAAGCTCACGCTAATCACTTTATTTTTTTTGTCTGTTTTCAAAAGCGTTTCCTCGTTGATCGGGATCAGCACTTCCTTTTGCCGAAGTTCAATCCTGCACAATACCTGGTGCGGTTGTTCGATCACTTCCAGGATCTCACCCAGGTCACTGTCCTCATGCATTACCCGGTAACCCACCAGCGATATGGGAGCGGACTTTCCTGCATATTTTTGAAAATCATTATCTGCCAGCCACACTTCCTTCTGAACAAACCGTTTTGCCTTTTCTTTGTTGTCGACTCCCTCCAACTTCAGGTACAACTCCTCCTCATTCTTGATGGAGGACGATTCCAGGAAATAAGGCAGCATCTCATCTTTTTTATCTTCCAGGTATAGCACTTCCAGTCCCTTCAGGGAGGTTTTTTTTCCAAGGCGATGGTGAAGGACCAGCTCGCCCTTCAGGCCATAAACGGCCACCAGCCTGCCTATGTTACGATATTGGCTCATCAGCAAAAAATTCTACTGTCAATAAAAAATCCCGGTGAATTTCTTCACCGGGATCATCATGCAATTAATATTCCATTATCCTTCGGCGCCGTTCTCCGCCTTCTTCTCTACTTTCTTAACCGGTGGTTGACCTCTGCGGCCGCTGTATTTTCCTTTCCGGTGATCATCCTGGCGCTTCTTCAGTTGTGTTTCATGTTCGCTGTGCCATTTCTGAAATTTTTCCATGGCGGCAGTTTCATCAAACAACCCGAGCTTGACACCCCTCAGCAAATGCTTCAGATACAACACACCTTTAAAGGAGAGAATACGCCTTACCGTATCAGTGGGCTGGGCGCCTTTGTGCAACCAGTCGAGTGCCTTTTGGCGATCCAATTGTACCGAAGCAGGAACTGTGAGGGGATTGTAAGTACCGATTTTTTGAATGAATTTACCGTCTCTTGGTGCACGAATGTCTGCGACTACGATAAAATAGAATGGCCTTTTTTTAGACCCATGTCGCTGGAGTCTGATCTTTACTGGCATCTTAAATAGAAATTTAAATGCGTTATAAAATAGGGTTTTCTTTTGTGGATTGCAAAAGTAGCAATCAACTTTTATACTGCAAATTTAATGCATACTGCCCTAAAGGACGAATACGGGCGGTGATTTTTTTATGAACGGTTAAAATCACCTCTTTCCCAATCCCATACGCCCACCTGCAGGCATTTTATTCATCATTTTCATCATTTGTTTCATCTGCTCAAATTGCTTGAGGAATGCATTGATTTCGTTCAGATCTTTTCCGCTTCCCGAGGCAATCCGTTTGCGCCTGCTTGCGTCGATCACATCCGGGTTTGCACGCTCATGTGGCGTCATGGAATTGATAATCGCCTCAATACCCTTAAACGAATCATCGCTGATATCAACATCTTTGATAGCTTTCCCTGCACCGGGGATCATCCCCAGCAGATCCCTGATATTCCCCATTTTCTTAATCTGCTGCAGTTGCTGTTTAAAATCCTCAAAATCAAACTGGTTCTTGCGTATCTTTTTCTCGAGTTTCCTGGTCTGCTCCTCATCATACTGTTCCTGCGCCTTCTCCACCAGGGTAGTAATGTCGCCCATCCCCAATATCCGCTGCGCCATCCTTTCAGGGTAAAACACATCCAGGGTATCCAGCTTTTCGCCGCTGCTGACAAATTTGATGGGTTTCTGAACCGTATATTTGATTGACAGAGCCGCCCCGCCACGGGTATCACCATCGAGCTTGGTTAGCACCACACCTGAAAAATCGAGCCTGTCATTGAATGCTTTAGCCGTGTTGACGGCATCCTGGCCCGTCATGGAATCCACCACAAAGAGGATTTCCTGTGGGCTCACTGCTTTTTTAATATCGGCCACTTCAGTCATCATGGCATCATCCACCGCCAGGCGTCCTGCCGTATCGATGATCACCACATTCCGGTTCCGGCTCCTGGCCTCCTTTATGGCATGCTCCGCAATTAGCACCGCGTTTTTGTTCTCCGGCTCACTATATACGTCTACCTGTATCTGCTCACCCAGTATCCGCAACTGCTCAATGGCCGCCGGCCGGTAAATGTCGGCAGCTACCAGCATGGGGGATAAACCTTTTTTCGTTTTCAGGTAATTGGCCAGTTTGCCGCTGAAAGTGGTTTTACCGCTACCCTGCAAACCAGCAATCAGTATCACCGCAGGATTGCCCTTTGCATTCAGTTCGCTCTCGTGCTGCCCCATCAGTTCGGCCAGTTCGTCCTTGACGATTTTCACCATCAGCTGGCCCGGGCTCACCGCCGTGAGCACTTTCTGACCCATGGCCTTTTCCCTGACCGTGTCCGTAAATTCTTTGGCAATTTTGTAGTTCACATCCGCATCTATCAGTGCACGGCGGATATCCTTCACCGTTGCCGCCACGTTCAGCTCGGTGAGACGTCCATGTCCCCTTACCTGCTTAAACGCCAACTCAAGCTTCTCCGATAGGTTTTCGAACATATCTTCCTGATTTTTACTTATTTCAATTCACGCAGGCTCATTCCCGGGTAAAAAGCAAAAGTGAATATAACCTAAGGTCATATTCACTTTTAAAGAATTGCGAAGGTAAGAAAATCAAATGTAAATATCAGTCCAAATAGTGCATTTTAGCGGTTAAACACCAAGATAGCTGCGCAGCATCTTGGAGCGGGAATTACTTCTAAGCTTGGTGATGGCCTTGTCCTTGATCTGCCTCACGCGTTCACGGGTGAGGTTGAACCGCTCCCCGATATCCTCCAGGCTCATGGGATGATCCACCCCAATACCAAAAAAGAAGCAGATCACTTCTTTCTGCCTTTCGGTCAGGGTTTTCAGCGAACGATCTATTTCCATCTTCAGTGATTCCTTGTGTTCGATGTTCATTTCCGCCCGCTCAGCGTTGGGATTTTCCAGCACATCAATCAGGGTATTATCCTCTCCTTCTGAAAGGGGGGTATCCACACTGACGTGCCGGCCACCGATGCCCAGCGTTGATGACACTTCATCAATATCCAGCTCCAGGATTTCTGCCAGTTCCTCGGCGGAGGGCTCCCGCTCAAACTCCTGTTCCAATTGGGAGTACGCTTTCTGGATCCGGTTGGTGAGCCCCACTTTGTTCAATGGCAGCCGCACAATCCTCGACTGCTCGGCCAAAGCCTGCAGGATGCTCTGACGGATCCACCAAACTGCATAGGAAATAAATTTGAAACCGCGGGTTTCGTCGAAACGCTGGGCCGCCTTGATCAATCCCAGGTTTCCTTCATTGATCAGGTCAGGTAGTGTAAGCCCCTGATTCTGATACTGTTTGGCAACCGACACTACAAATCGGAGATTTGCCTTGGTAAGCTTATCAAGAGCCTTTTGGTCTCCTTGCTTGATACGGATAGCGAGTTTTACTTCTTCTTCGGGACTGATTAACTCTACTTTGCCGATCTCTTGCAGGTATTTTTCCAAGCTCTGTGATTCACGATTCGTTATACTCTTCGTGATCTTGAGTTGACGCATGCTCATAGGCCGGGCATTTTAAAGGGTTTTTGCAGTTTAAGGTTTTCTACACGTAATGGATATAAAAAAAACGAATAAATGAATATTTTCTTGTTACGGTACCGTCCAGTAAATATTACCATTCGTAACAAGCAATTTAACTAATTTCGGGACATTCTCCAAAAAAACTTTTTATAAATAATTGGTAGTCAATTTATTTAGGGTCAGTTGGTTCAATCTCAACTCTTTGTTCTTTAACAAAAAAGGATTTAAAAAAAATTTTGATCCATCAAATATTTTTCTATAATTGCAGGATTCCTCTGAAATCTTAATCATCCATAAAGATCAGTGGAAGGGTTCCTGGCGATTCAATGATGGCGTACGATGCTCTCACAAACTCCGGAACATTTGGTAACCCGAATCAATTGATATGTAGATGAGTAAGAAACAACTATTCACACTGGAGTATCCCGTCAAATGTTCTCCCACTATCCTATACGATTTCTTAAGTACCCCGGCCGGTTTACAGGAATGGTTCGCTGATAAGGTCGATGAACGCGACAATGTTTTCAGCTTTTCCTGGAATGGATCAATCGATAAGGCAGAAGTGCTGGAAAGTGAACTGGAAAAATTCATCCGTTTTCACTGGGCAACTGCTCCCACCGACGAATTTTTTGAGTTCCGCATTGAGAAATCCGAAGTTACCAACCAGACCATCCTGATCATAAGGGATTTTGCCGATAAGAAAGATATCAAAGACCAAAGCCAGTTGTGGAACTACCAGGTAAAAGACCTCCTACACCGGCTGGGTAATTAACGCTGCTCTGATATTCGCATAACCACGGAAAATTGTTCCAGTAACAGGGAGCCAGCCTGGTTCCACTTACCGAGAGGGATTTTTACCGACAACTTTACAAACGGATGATGTCTTAATATTTTATCAACCTCCTGTTTGTTGACCTCCCGGATTTTTACATAGTGCTGCTCGTTCAATTCATGCTGCCATTCATCGGCGGAAATGGAGAGGTAAAAATCATGACTCGCCAGCAAATCCAGGTTATCCGTAATATAACTGCCAAACCGTTCGAGGTAAACTCCTTTCAAATGCCATGTCAGGCTGAAATAGTGTGCCCACCAAAAAAGGATCCGTATGGCAAAAACATCCTGTTTTGTAAATACCCTCGGGTAATCAAGCACCACATAAGGTAGCCCCTTGTATTGCTCGCCCCTGGATATCTTTGCGGTGCTTTTTTTTATTTCTTCCGGTAACCCGGAAGCCTGCAATAGGTTCGCTGTTTCTCCCGCCAACATACCGAACAGATCAAACAGTTTATGAATGATACCATTCTTTGTTAAAATCCAGCCGGCATCCTCTATCAATGCCAATTCCTCTGCTGAAATCTGTATTTTTGCCGCATTCATCCGCTAAAGATATTTATCATTTCAGAAAGCAACCGTTTGTGATCAAAAAGCTGGACAAACTCATCATCAAAGCATTTATCGGACCGTTCATTGCCACTTTTTTTATCACGCTCTTTGTGCTGGTACTCCAATTTTTTTGGCTGTACATCGATGACATTGTCGGAAAGGGATTGGACATGCTTACCATCGGCCGTTTTATTCTATACGTATGTGCTACCCTGGTGCCCCTTGCACTACCCCTCGCCGTGCTGCTTTCTTCCATCATGACCTTTGGCAACCTGGGTGAAACCTTTGAGCTGGTAGCCATCAAATCGGCAGGCATACCCCTGATCCGTTTTATGAGACCCCTGCTGCTGACCTGTCTCGTCATCAGTGGCATCGCCTTCATCTTCAACAACTATTTTATACCAGTGGCCCAGCTGAAAATGCAGACAATGAAATACGATATCATCGTTTCCAAGCCTGCGTTTGATATCAAGGAGGGCGTTTTTTATGATAAGATCGATGGCTATGTCATCAAGATAGGTAAAAAAGAGCCCGATGGCTCCACCATCCGTGATGTATTGATCTACCAGCAGAATTTCGAGCTGCAGGACAATATCATCGTGGCAGAAAAAGGGAAAATGACGATTACACCCGATAAAAAATTCCTTGAATTCGATCTCCAAAACGGCTGGAATTACCGCGAAAGAGGCCCCCATAATACCACAAATACCGAGTTTATCCGGATGGGATTCAAGGAATATAAAAAGGTTTTTGACCTCAGCTCGTTTAAGCTGAACAAAACGGACGACAACACCTTCAAGAACAATTACCAGATGCTCAATATGCGGCAACTTACCACCGTGATCGATTCGCTGGAAAAAGTCACCGCCGCCTACCGCAACAAAACCAGCAACGAACTGAAAATAAATATCCACACACTGAAATACCTGGATTCCCCCTGGGTCGGCACTCAAAACATGCCGGCGATCAAAACCTCTTCGTTCAGGGACCTGTTGCCCGACAGCGCCCGGTCCTATGTGCTCGACCGCTCCATCGCAGTGGCGAATAATGTCAAAACATTACAGGAGCAGTCGGCCATCCTGTTTAACAACGATCGCACAAACCTGCGGCTTCACCTGATGGCCTGGCATGAAAAAATCACCATGTCCATAGCCTGTATCGTGCTCTTTTTGATCGGAGCACCGCTGGGATCGATCATCCGAAAAGGGGGCATCGGCCTCCCCCTGGTATTCGCCGTTGTTTTCTTTGTAATTTTTTTCCTGCTTAATAATTTCGGCCGAAAGCTCGTCAAAGAAGATGTATTACAGCCCATCTCCGGCATGTGGATGGCCACCTATGTGTTGATACCCATCGGGCTCTTCCTTACCTACAAAGCATTGCACGATTCGCAGCTTTTCAACAAAGAGTTTTATTTCAGATTGCTTAGAAGATTCCAAAAGGCCGCCGCGGAACGACAAAAGAAAGAACCCGCCGCCGTTGCGGAACCTTCCTGATACCCTATTCTCTGCTGTTCATCCGTATTTCAAATAAGCCTGTCAAAACAGGGATAGTTATTTACATTTGTCCGAAATTTTTCAGGTTGGAACAAAGCATCGAAAATCTCAGGATACAAAGCTGGGTAGTGATCGTAGCCCTTGTGCTTTTTGTATGCAAGATTATCGCCTACCTGCTTACCGGTTCCATTTCCGTCCTCACGGATACGCTGGAAAGCATCGTCAACGTGATTGCAGGCATTATCGGATTGTACAGCCTGTACATTTCTGCCAAACCACGGGATGAGGACCATCCTTACGGTCATGGTAAGGCTGAGTTTATTTCAGCAGCACTGGAGGGAATCCTCATCATGGTGGCCGGGCTTTTTATTATTTACGAAGCCGTCTTCCACCTGTTTCATCCTCACCCCATTGAAAAACTTGATTACGGGATTTTGCTTGTAGCCCTTACCGGGTTGATCAATTACCTGATGGGGTATATTGCCGTAAAAAAAGGAAAAGCAAACAAATCCCTGGCGCTGGAAGCAAGCGGTCATCACCTGCAATCGGATACTTATTCCACGCTGGCGGTTGTGACCGGCCTGATCCTGATCTATATCACAGGAGTTGTGGAGATCGACAGTATATTCGCTCTCATCATTGCCATTGTTATCATGATCATCGGCTACCGGATTACCCGCCGATCGCTGGCCGGGATCATGGATGAGGCAGATAAAAAATTACTTTCTCAGCTGGTTGATTTGTTAAACCGGCACCGGCAGGAAAACTGGATCGATCTGCACAACCTCCGGGTCATAAAATTTGGCAGTGTGCTGCACGTTGATTGTCATGTAACCGTCCCCTGGTATCTGAACACCCGGGAGGCACATATTGAAATTGACAAGCTGACTGAGATCATCAGCATTGAATTTGGGGACTCCATCGAATTCTTTGTTCATGCGGATGGTTGCCTGGATTTTTCCTGCAGCATTTGCGTGAAACGGGATTGCCCGGTGAGAAAACATCCGCTCCAGAAAAAAATTGAATGGACACTGGACAACATCATCTCCAATAAAAAACACCAATTGTCAACGTCTTAACCGTTGTTTTCATCTTAAACCAGTAACACATGAAAGAATGGAAAGCATACCAGGAAAAAAACAAGGACCGCTTCCTGAGCGAGTTGATCGAACTCCTGCGTATCCCCTCCGTCAGCGCACGGAGCGAACACCGCGATGATATGAAAAAGTGTGCCGAAGCCGTTAAACAGGGCCTGCTGGCGGCGGGCGCTGACCAGGCCGTCATTTACCCTACCGAAGGTCACCCCGTTGTATATGCGGAAAAAATCATTGACCCGGCCCAGCCTACTGTGCTGGTATACGGCCACTATGATGTACAACCGCCGGACCCGCTGGAACTCTGGCACAGCGGCCCCTTTGATCCCGTTATCAGGGACGGAAAGATATTCGCCCGGGGCTCGGCCGATGACAAGGGACAGTTCTTTATGCATGTGAAGGCCCTGGAAACACTGGTTCAAACAAAAACCCTGTCGACCAACATAAAATTCATCATCGAGGGAGAGGAAGAAATCGGTTCACCAAGCCTGGCCAAGTTTGTACAGGCGCACAAGGACCTGCTAAAGGCCGATGTAATCCTGATCAGCGATACCGCCATGATCAGCATGGAGCACCCGTCCCTCGACATCGGCGTTCGGGGCCTGTCCTACATACAGGTGGAGGTAACCGGTCCTAACCGTGACCTGCACAGCGGGGTATATGGCGGAGCCGTGGCCAATCCAATCACCATATTGGCAAAGATGATAGCCTCCTGTCATGATGAAAACAACCACATCACTATTCCCGGGTTTTACGACGATGTAAAAGAAGCTACGGCTGAGGAAAGAAAAATGATGGCCCGCGCTCCTTACGATGAAGAGGCTTATAAAAAGGACCTGGGCGTAAGACAACTATGGGGTGAAAAGGGATATAGCACTCCTGAACGGACCGGTATTCGTCCCACCCTGGAACTAAACGGAATATGGGGAGGGTATACGGGCGAAGGTGCTAAAACAGTGCTGCCTTCAAAGGCTTATGCGAAAATATCCGCAAGGCTGGTGCCGAATCAATCTTCTCACAAAATCACCGAAATCCTGCTCAGCTATTTTCGGAAAATAGCACCGGATTCGGTAACCGTCAAAGCAGAGGAGCACCATGGGGGAGAACCCTATATGACCCCCATCGATTCAAAAGCCTACATCGCAGCGGAAAAGGCGATCGAGGCGGGTTTTGGGAAGAAGCCCATCCCCGTACGCGGAGGCGGCAGCATCCCCATTTGCGCGCTCTTCGAAAAGGAACTGGGGATCAAAATTGTGTTTA
>DATJYH010000241.1:0-3244 GCA_035499675.1 Puia sp. | reverse complement strand
GGATGTTCGGTTTCCGTTGGGAAAATTTATCGTGGTGACGGGTGTCAGTGGCAGCGGCAAATCGACCCTGATCAATGAAACATTGTACCCCATCCTGAGCCGGCATGCCTACGGCTCCAAAACGGTGCCACTTCCTTATAAAAATGTAAAAGGACTCGAATACATCGACAAAGTCATTGAAATAGACCAGTCGCCCATCGGCCGCACGCCGAGGAGCAATCCCGCTACCTACTGCGGTTTTTTTACGGATATCAGGACCCTGTTTGCATCTGTACCCGAAGCCAAGATTCGCGGTTACAACGCAGGCCGTTTTTCCTTCAATGTAAAAAGCGGCCGTTGCGATGTGTGTGAAGGAGCGGGTATGCGTGTGATTGAAATGAATTTCCTCCCCGACGTTTACGTACACTGCGAAAAATGCAATGGAAAACGTTACAACCGTGAAACGCTTGAAATCCGTTACAAGGGAAAATCCATCAGCGATGTACTGGATATGACCGTTGACGAAGCCGTGGAATTTTTTCAGAATATTCCCTACCTGTACCGGAAAATAAAGGTATTGCAGGAGGTGGGCCTGGGCTATATCACGCTCGGCCAGTCGGCCGTGACCCTGAGTGGGGGAGAGGCGCAGCGGGTTAAACTGGGGACGGAACTTTCCAAAAAAGATACCGGGAAAACATTTTATATCCTGGACGAACCCACTACGGGGCTGCATTTTGAGGACATACAGCATTTGCTCGACGTGTTAAATAAACTGGTTGACCGGGGAAACACCGTGTTGGTGATCGAGCACAACCTGGATGTGATCAAAGTAGCCGACCACGTGATTGATCTTGGCCCGGAGGGAGGCGATGGAGGCGGGTATATTTTGTTTGAAGGAACACCGGAAGAGTTGGTTAAAAACAAGGAAAGTTTCACGGCAAAATTTCTGAAGGTGGAACTAAAAAACGGTCGCGGCAAATAACAACAACCAATTCAGCCAGAATATATGGAAAGAGTTATTGTAGACATGGATGAAGTAATTGCAGATCCAATGGGCGAGATGATTGACTGGTACCAAAAAAAATATGGAGGAGCGATAAACTACCAGAACATGCTGGGGGGGTCCTGGGTCAGGGGTTTCCCTGAGCATCACCAGGACATGGTGAGGGAAAGACTTATGTCCCCCGGTTTTTTCCGGCATCTGCCCGTCATGCAGAACAGCGTAGAGGTACTGGAGGAAATGAATCGGCGCTACGAGGTATTTATTGTTTCAGCGGCCACCGAATTTCCCAATTCATTAAAGGATAAACTGGAATGGTTGCTTGAGCATTTTCCCTTTTTCACCTGGAAGCAGCTGGCGCTTTGCGGTGACAAACGCCTGGTGCAGGGGGATTTTATGATCGATGACCATGTGAGAAACCTGAAGCATTTTAACGGGAAGAAATATCTCTACAGCTCGGCCCACAACCTGGATGTAAGCGGCTATGACCGCATCGACAACTGGTTGCAGGCCGGCGAAATATTCCTGCAATAGGACGCGCTATTTTACTTTGATAAAAGGATCGGGGTTAATGGCCGAGGCCCGGTCCTGGCAATCATCTTTAATCAACGTGAAATACAGCTTTTCGTCCCTGATCTCTATCTTGTATTTCCCCGGTGTACTGTTGTCGCAGGAACTTGCCCCGCTTACTTTCAGGAGGGTCAATTCGTTGTTCTCCACTTTATAGGTCATGGTTTCCAGCAGGACACTGTCCGGCAACGTATATACAAAGCTGGTATCTTTTCCAAAAACCCATACCAGGTCGGTGGGTTGGGGAAGCCCGGCTGTGCCTTTCCATTTCGTATCTGCCAGTTGTGCCTTTGCCGAATGCAGGGTAACGCTCGCCAATAACAGGATGAATGTTCTTTTCATGGTATGTTGTATTGCTTGTTTGAATGCATGCCCGTGCTCTATCCTGTTTAATTTGGGCTTAGGACAGTAACGTGTGCGGCTACTGCCACCCATCGTCCCCTTCGTTTTACATACACATCCTGGTAACAGTTTTTCCCCTTTGTTTCCTTCGTCCCTTCGCGGAATACGAAACTTGTCCAGGCGGTAACGAGACCCACATCGGCAGACAGCAGTTGTACATCCATACTATCGATGTTGATGGACGTTACGTCCACCGTTTTCATGGCGGCCGTTTCCAGGTTCTCCTGCCTGCCGATCCGCGTTCCAAAAGGCGTGATCATCACAAAATCATCGGCCAGGATCTTCCCGAGCGTAAAAGTATCTTTGTTAATGATGGAATGAAGCCAGTCCTGGTTCAGTTTACGCAGCATATCGGCATCTCCGTCCTGGCCATAACTGGTACGGGCAACCGCGGCCAGCAACAGACAAAAAAAAGTGTATTTCAGCATAATTGGAATGGTGTCTCAGTAATTTTCCAGGGCAGTGGTCCTGGTTTTGAGTGGGTCCTTTAGTTGTCTTTTACAAAATAACTGTTTCCTGTTCTGTCATGCGCTACCATGTCATACAAACTGTCAGCGACTTTTTTAAGTTTGGGCCGGTCGGACAGATAACCCCCGATGATCAGCGAGTCAGGGATATTTTTCAACTGGATGTCGCGGGCCCTGAACAACATGCAGGTGTGACCACCGGCAAACTGTATATAGCCATTCCATCCTTCGTCTTTTCCAATTTTTCGGATGGGTTTGCAATAATCCTCCGGGACAGCTTTGTCGTCGTAATGGCCATATACAAAATAGGTATGGTTGGGAACGAAATCATACGATTCGCAGTCAAGGCGGGTTATGCATTGCTGCTTATCCCTTGAATAGAAATACGTATGCCTGTACTTCGGTGCAAAAAAGTACATCAGGGAGGTCAGTATAGCGCCAACAAACACGAGTTTCATGAATTCGGCATATTGTCAAACATAAAAGTCGGCTATAGCCTGTGAAGAGTGGTTAAATATACATTAGTTTTCTTACAGTTGGCTCAGGAATCGAAATTCCGTTGGACCGGCAGGGTAAAAGAAAGGAGATCAACACATGCGAAAGATGTCGTAACTTCTCAGGGGGTCCGGGCATTATCATCATAAATCCCGGAATGGCTATGTTCAGAAATTACTTCAAAACCGCCTTCAGGAATCTCTGGAGGAACAGGTTTTACACGTCCATAAATATTGCCGGGCTGGCGGTGGGACTTGCCACCTGCCTGCTGATCATGTTGTATGTGATGGATGAGTCCGGCTACGACCGGTATAACCTGCAAGCCGATCGC
>DATJYH010000240.1:0-2857 GCA_035499675.1 Puia sp. | reverse complement strand
ACATAGGCAAAAATGGAATAAACGGCGCTGACCTTGGCCTTTTTGTCAATATCGGTTATGGATCCACGTAATACAAAGTAAGCAAAATAAACAAGCAGGGCGATGGCGGCACCCAACAGCTTGGGTTCGGTAAAAATCTGTGTGCTGCTGGCGTATTCCGTCCAGGTATAAGAGGCCCACACAATACCGGTGGCGTAGCCAAGTAAGCCGTACAGGATTCCGACTTTGGCAAAGTTGACGGAATAAATATCGTCCGTCAGCCGTTGGGAGCGCAGGTAACGGATGGCATACACGACCGATACGGTAAACAGGATCATCATCCCAAACCACATGCACACATGGAAAAAGAGATTGCGGATGGTTTCATGCAGGATTTCCCTGGCCGGAGCCGGTAACAGGAACCCTCCGATGACCGTGTAAAGCAGCAGGACGATGCAGGTTATTTTCCACCATCTTTTGTGCATACGATGATTTATGACAGGACTGCGGGATACGGAGTCGATAGAAATCCGCATGCAAGCAACCTGAAAGTTGGCGCAAAATTAGGGTAACAGGAACAATTTTTTAGAGCAGGGTACAAAATTAGATGAAACCCCGGCCAGTGTCAGGAGGCTTGCAGAATGTTTACGAATGTTTCTGGTAATTTGACAAACCTTTAATCTTTCCATAAAAAAGGGAACAAAATAACCGCCAGCAATACGACCAGCAGGTCCAGGCAAATGAGCAGCAACACCGCGGGCAGCAGTCCCTCCTGCACTACCGGTCCAAAGGCGGTGTGGGAAATCTGCATCAGCAACATCAGCTGCGGGATGATGATGGGAAATCCCATGATGGCCATGAGCGCCGCATTTTGTTGTGCACGGGCAGCTATAGCCGATAAAAATGTAAAAACAAGGCTGAGACTGATGCCGCCGAGAAGATTAATGGCCATAAACCTGGCAGCGCCCGACACAGGGCTGCCCAGCAGGATGCTGAAAAGCATCCAGCTGCAAATGCTCAGCACGGTCATCAGCAGCACATTGAACAAAAGTTTTGCAAGAATAAAATCCCGGCTGCCTGCTATGGAGTAGAAATAGAGCAGGCGTCCGCGGCTTTCCGCCAGGAAACTTTTGGCAACCGCGTTTACACAAATAAAAAGTTGCATCATCCAGAAAAGCCCGTTCCACACACTGGCCTCAGGCTGTCCCATGGCCAGGTACAAAACAAACAGGGTGGAAACCACGTAGAGGATAACCCCATAAAAGCTGTACTGCTGGCGGATTTCCAGCAACAGCTCTTTTTTAACCAGGGTCAGGAGATGTTTTCCTTTTTTCATCATGCGGCAGCGAAAATTTATGGTAACAACTCGCCTTTTTGATAACAGATACGGCACCTGGGCTCGTAGATGTCCATTTTGCCAAGAAGCACCTGGGAATCATCCGTTGTTTTGCGATAAGAATAATTGGCAATGTTACCGCACTGTACGCAAATGGCATGCAGCTTGGTGATGTAATCGGCCTTTGACAACAGGAACGGAATCTGGCCAAAGGGTTTGCAGGTATAGTCCATGTCGAGCCCGGCCGCAATCACGCGTGTACCACGCAGGGCCAACTGGTCGCAGACGTCAGGCAATTGGTTATCAAAGAACTGCGCTTCGTCAATGCCCACCACATCCACGTCCGTTGCCAACTCAAGGATTTCGCTGGAATGTGCGATGGGCCTGGAAAGAATGGCATTCTCGTCGTGTGATACAATATTATTTTCATGGTAACGTATATCTATGGAGGGCTTGAATATTTCTACATGAAGATTGGCAATCCTGGCCCTTTTTAATCTTCTTATCAATTCTTCCGTCTTACCTGAAAACATGGACCCGCAAATGACCTCTATCCAGCCGCGGCGCTCATTTTTTATATTTGGTTCGATAAACATGCAATTACAACAGTTTGGTTAAAAATTTGCTATATTTTTATACAACCGTAACTTTTTTAAGAATTTTGTAGCAATCATGCAGGAACGACTGGAATATCTGATCAGCAAATTAAAGGAACAATTTGAACAAAATGCCCGTCCTTCACAAATGCTGGTTACCATAAAACTGATTGAAGCGGAGCTGGCCAACATGCCCGTGTCGACAGCCCCTGCGCCGCAAAGCACAAAAGTAGCGGTTGTCATGCCTCCTTCCCTGAAATTTACTTTCAACGATACAGAAGAGACGGCTTCCGAAGAGCGCAGCCCGGTGCCTGCCCCCAAAAAAAATACGGAAAGCATGCCAGCTGCCCAACCGGCGGCGAAACCGGTGCCTGTGGAATGGGTGCTGGATCCGCTGACGGATATTCCAACCCTCTCGCACCAGCAGGCAGCCAAAGAGCTCAACGATGTGATCGGTATCGTGAGCACTTCCATCAACGACAAACTGAAAGGAGATGCAGTTGATCTTGCCTCTGCGTTAAAGGAAGCACCCGTCCGCGAGTTGAAAAAGGCCATCGGTGTTAACGACCGCTATGTTTTTATCAACGAACTATTCCGTGGCGATGAAGTGATGTACGAACGCAGTATCAAGACCATCAACAATTTCCGCATCCTTCCCGAGGCGGAATATTGGATGGAAAGAGAATTGAAAATAAAACTGGGTTGGGATGACAACCGGGAGATCACCCAGCGCTTTTATCAACTGGTGAGAAGACGCTTCTCCTGAATCCAGTTCATCACCTGCTCCGTGGCTCCCTTTTTCGCATATACATAATTCCGCGACGCTTCACCGGATAGCCTGTATTCCTCCGGGTTGCCGAACAACCTGTCAAAAACAGCCTCTGCCTCGAGCGCGCTGTCAATCACGATTCCGCCGCCGGTATCCACCAGTTCGAGCGCCTCCACG
>DATJYH010000239.1:0-5467 GCA_035499675.1 Puia sp. | reverse complement strand
GGTGCGATACTGGCTGAGACTTATTGCCAGGGATGTCATGTTTTGCCGGATCCATCCCTGCTGGATGCGCATACCTGGCAAACGGGTGTGTTGCCCTACATGGGCCCCCGGCTGGGTATATTTTCGCATGGATTTGAACGTTATCCTTCAAGCAGGAATGATTACTTTCTCCCGAAAGATTTTTATCCATCCAGGCCGTTGCTCACCGGCGACGAGTGGGAAAGCCTCATGGATTATTACATCGCCACATCTCCTGACTCCCTCAGGACTCCGCCCCGTTCAGCTCCCCTCGAAAATGATCACTCACTTTTCAGGGTTGACAGCCCGCTGTACAGTTTCTACAGACCTACTACCTGCTATATCAAAGTGGACAGCAGCGGGGGACAGCGCAGCCTGTTGCTGGCCGATGCATTTACAAAAACCCTTTACCGGTTAAACAACAGGCTGGAAAGAATTGACTCGCTCCATTTTACCGGACCCATCGTGGATATAGACCTGCAGGCCAACCCGATGGTTGCCTGCGACATTGGTATGCTCAATCCCAACAATGCCAAATTGGGGAAAGCCTATGCCATTTCTATCGGTACCGATGGGAAAATGAAGGTTGACCCGACACCTCTTTTTGACTCGTTGGCGAGGCCTGTGCAGGTCACGGCGGCGGATCTGAACCATGATGGCCTTACGGATTACCTGGTTTGTGAGTTTGGGAATATGACCGGGGCTCTTTCGTGGATGGAAAATCTCGGGGGAGGCAAATTTAAGAAACACGTTATCCGCGAGGTGCCCGGAGCCATCAAAGCATACGTGGAGGATTACAATCATGATGGACTGCCCGATCTCTGGGTAATGTTTGCACAGGGTGATGAAGGGATATTTTTATTTACCAATGAAGGCCAGGGACGATTCAAAGAAGAAAGCCTCTTGCGGTTTCCACCGGTATATGGGTCATCGTATTTTGAACTCGCAGATTTTAACCATGATGGATATCCGGATATTGTCTATACCTGCGGCGACAACGCTGATTATTCTGTTGTCCTGAAACCCTATCACGGCGTATATATTTTTATGAACGATGGTAAAAATCATTTTACCCAGCAATATTTTTTCCCGCTTAACGGCTGTTATAAGGCGATGGCCCGCGATTTTGATGGGGACGGAGACCTGGATCTTGCCGTCATTTCTTTTTTTGCCGACTATGCCCATCATCCCGAAGAAGGTTTTGTATACCTTGAAAACAAAGGAGATCTTAGTTTCCAGCCGCATACGCTGCAGGCTGGTATGGAGGGCCGATGGCTGACCATGGATGCGGCGGACTTCGATGGAGATGGTAAAGCCGATATACTGCTTGGGAATTTCTCGATTGCACCCGGGTTCATGAAATCAAAAGTCGACTGGACCAAATCTCCTCCCTTCCTGTGGCTGAAAAATGCAGGGAAATAGGTCATTGTGGCCTAATTTGTGTCTGGCTCTGGCGGGCCGCTGGAACGCCACAGAGACACTCAAAAAAGCTGAGAAAAATACCGGCTACTCTGTGTATCGTGTCAAATTATTATTGGTGAGGGGAAACTGTGATTGATAGCATTTCTTCCTAAAGACTCCCGGAAGGACGCAAGGGCAACCCACAAATTTTTGTAAATTGTTGGCATGATCAGGATCAGTCCTTGGTTGCTCTATGCACTGCTCTCCGCATTGTTTGCAGCCCTCACAGCCGTCTTTGCCAAAGCCGGTTTGAAGAATGTCAATTCCGATCTGGCCACGGCCATCCGGACCGTTTTTATTTTACTGATCACCTGGGGGATTGTGCTGGCAAGAAACAATGCCCGGGAATTGCCCCATCTTTCATCCGACAACTGGCTCTTTCTTATCCTCTCCGCAGTCGCTACCGGGCTTTCCTGGTTATTCTATTACAAGGCCCTCCAACTGGGACGGGTAGCCGAAGTAACGGCTATCGATAAGGGAAGTATTGTATTTGCGATATTGCTTTCTTTTCTCTTTTTAAAAGAACCGCTGACACCGAAAATCGTGATGGGCGCCCTGTTGATCGTTGTGGGCATGCTGGTAATTGTGTGGAAATAACAGGCGATTGGGCTCTGTGGAAATCCTTCATTGTTGATAGCCGGGCTCAATCCCGCCGACAGTTTGCAGCATTAAAAAAGGTTGCACACCGGCAACCTTTGCTGTAGAATATCGTGAACTGTTTCGCTTGTTTCGCGTTTAGTGACCGTAGCCCACAAAGCCCTGCGTTGATTTGCATCCACCTCTTGATGAACCTCTGTAACTGGCGCAGGAAGTGAACAGTGTAGCCAGCGAAGCGGCAAGTACTAAGATTAAAATTGACTTTCTCATTTTCTGGGTATTTTATTAATAAAAAATTTCCTGGTTGAAAGGACAGGACCACCAGGTCATTCAGAGGTACGGATAAAAAAGTGTAAGAAAATTTCTAAAGGATAGGAAAATGAGACTTAACGGACCCTAAAATAACGACAAAAAAACAACATTTGCAATATATGCCCCCGGTAATCAGACATTTTTTTTGCCATTACCCGGGCCTGGAATATTTTTAGCGACAATTTAAACCACTCACAGGTGTTTGTCCATTTTATTGCCGTAGGGGGTAGCGTGATGCACCAATTGGCGATCGCTTTGCAGGAAAAAGGGTATCGGGTTACCGGCAGCGATGATGAAATATTTGAACCGGCAAGGTCCAACCTGGCCGGGGCCGGAATACTCCCTCCCGCAACGGGCTGGTTCCCGGAAAAGATCCAGCCGGATCTTGACGCAGTTATCCTGGGTATGCATGCCAAGGAGGATAACCCCGAACTGCTGAAGGCCAGGGCGCTTTCTTTAAAAATCTACTCCTTCCCGGAATATATCTTTCAGGAAAGCCGGGACAAAATACGAGTTGTAGTAGGAGGTAGCCACGGCAAAACCACCACCACCTCCATGATCATGCATGCGCTAAAAGCTATGGGGAAGGCTTTTGACTACATGGTAGGGGCCCGGCTTGAGGGATTTGACCATTCAGTCAACATTACCAATGCGCCCGTCATTGTATGTGAAGGGGATGAATACCCTGCCAGCGCCATCGAAAAAAGACCCAAATTTCATTTTCTTCACCCGCATATCGCCGTCCTCACCGGCATAGCATGGGATCACATCAATGTGTTTCCCACTTTTGATAATTACCTGGAACAATTCAGGATATTTGTCGACCAGATTGAGCCAGGAGGTCTGCTGGTATATAATGCCACTGATCCGGTACTCAAAAAGCTCGTTGATGAACAGGGTTATGAATCCCTGCGGAAGGCAGCTTATGGCATTCCTGCCCACCATATTGAGGGAGGGCAGACCCAGGTCAGTATTGAAGGCCATACAGCCCGTTTACAGGTGTTTGGCAATCACAACCTGTTGAACCTGCATGCTGCCTGGCTGGTTTGTAAAGAGCTGGGAATGGAGGCTGGGGCATTTGTAAACGCGATGAGTAGCTTTACCGGTGCTTCCAGGCGGCTCGAGCTGCTCGGCAAGAGTAATGGGACCAATATTTACCGGGATTTCGCGCACGCACCCTCCAAGGTAAAAGCCAGCATCGAGGCTGTAAAACAGCAATTCCCCGACCGGAAGCTGTTGGCAGTGCTCGAATTGCATACCTATAGCAGTCTGAATAAGGAGTTTATGAAGGAATATACCGGCGCCATGGAAGCGGCGGATGAGGCGGCTGTATTTTATTCCAGGCATGCGCTGGAGCTGAAACGGATGCCCGAATTGCCCATACAGGCCGTGAAAGAGGGATTTGCAAAATCGGGGTTGCATATTTTCAATGAGAAGGAGGAGCTGAGGCAGTGGTTACTTGATCAGTCGTATGCCAATAGCAACCTACTCCTCATGAGCTCAGGAAATTACGATGGCCTGGATATGCTTACATTTGTGAAATCAGTGCTGAAATAGGTCTCTTTTACTGCTTTAGTATGGGATTGCCTCGGCGGAAATAGATATCGCAGGATTTTTAAATATTAAGAAGTTTTAACCTATATAACAGATTAAATGTTAGTACTTACAAGACCCCTTGCGGTGATAGACCTGGAAACGACCGGAACAAACCTGGGATCGGACCGTATTGTGGAGATAGCGATTGTAAAGATCATGCCGGATGGAAAAAAGATCACCAAGCATAAACTGATCAATCCCGAGATGCCAATACCTGCGTCATCCTCTGAAATTCATGGTATTACGGACGAAGCAGTGAAAGACGCGCCAACCTTCCGTCAGGTGGCCAATGAACTAAGGCAATTTCTCGATAACTGCGATTTAGGAGGCTATAATTCAAACCGTTTTGACATTCCGCTGCTGGTAGAGGAGTTCCTCCGCATTGGAATGGAATTTGATACCAAGGGCAGGAAATTGCTTGATGTACAACGTGTTTTTCACATGATGGAGCAACGAACGCTCAGTGCGGCCTATCGCTTCTATTGTAACAAGAACCTGGAGGGAGCCCATGGAGCGGCGGTAGATGCCGCAGCTACCCTTGAAGTGCTTGAGGCTCAGTTAGATAAATATCCTCAGCTGGGAACGGATGTAGATAGCATCGTGAAATTCACCGGCGAGGATCAGATCGTGGATTTTGCCAGGCGTTTTACCATGGAAAATGGGGTGGAAGTGTTCAATTTTGGTAAACACAAGGGCAGGCCGGTGGCGGACGTGCTCAAATCCGAGCCCCAGTACTATGACTGGATGATGAAGGGTGATTTTCCGATGCATACAAAGCAAAAACTCACCGAGATCTTTAACCGGACCATGTTAAAAAAGGGATAAATAGGGACGAATGCCAATGGTAAAACTTGTGCATAAATCATGGCGGGAGAAAAAGTCGTAAATTTGTATCTTTAATTCAATATACTTTGGAGAAGATTGCTGTCATACCTACTTACAACGAAAAGGAAAATATCACCCGGATCATCGAGTCGATATTCTCCCTTGGCCAGGATTTCCACATCCTGGTCATAGATGACAATTCTCCGGATGGAACCGCACAGATTGTCCGCGACTTACGAAAGAAATACGCCTCCGAATTGTTCCTGGAAGAACGTCACGGTAAACTAGGCTTGGGAACCGCCTATATCCATGGTTTTAAATGGGCTGTAGACAGAGGCTATCGCTATATCTTTGAAATGGATGCCGATTTCTCGCACAATCCCGCCGACCTGGACAGGTTGTACAAGGCCTGCAGGTATGAAGGCGCGGATGTTGCTGTAGGATCCAGGTATGTGGATGGCGGGGGCAACGTAAACTGGCCCTGGGACCGTGTAATCCTCTCGAAGGGAGCTTCTTATTATACCCGCCTGATCACCTGGATGCCTGTAAAGGACCCGACAGCCGGTTTTGTCTGCTATACCCGGGAAGTACTGGAAACCATAAACCTGGATGAAATCCGCTTTGTGGGTTATGCTTTCCAGATTGAAATGAAATTCGC
>DATJYH010000238.1:0-3883 GCA_035499675.1 Puia sp. | reverse complement strand
CCAAAACAAATAAGGAATCGACCTGCCATCCTTTGATGGGGCTCCTGAGGATAGCGCCGCCATAGCCGGATACCAGCACATTGCTGTCAGGAGTGAATTCAATGGTTGCACCCCCGGCCTTGTAGCTCAGTTGCCAGGTCTGTCCACCATCCACCGTCTTATAGATCCGACCAACGCTGCCGGGCCCAAACGTATTTCCATTGGTAATGTACCCTACCTGCGGACTGAAAAATCTGACCACACTGTTAAAGGTATCCCAGACAAAGGATTCGGAAAATGAAACGGGCTGCCAGCTATTTCCTCCATCGTTGGTGACAAATATCTGAGTTTCATCATCGGTGATAAATCCCTTGTTGGCGTTTAGGAACCACACCCCGGTGATCGTATATCCCAGGGGGTTAGTAAATACCTGTGTCCAGGACTGAAAGGCATTGGTGGTCTTATAAAGCGCTCCACTGCCGTTCGTGGCAAAGGCAATATTATTGTCCAGGAAGAAAATATTGGAGAAACTTTGTCCCTGGTATTGTGCGGTCCAAAACTGCGACCAGCTGTTGCCTCCATCCTGTGTTTCGGCAAGTGCGGTGCCCAATGAAAGAATGCCCGTTTGCGGATTGAGATAGGATTCCCCAAGCAGATCCGAATACGAATAGGGTTCAGGGTTGATCGATTGCCAGGTCTGCCCGCCGTCATTGGTTTTATGTACCGTTACATATTGATCCGACACTACATAACCGGTATCCGCACTCGTGAAATGCGCATGCCTGAACACGCTGTAACTTCCATAGCTGAGGCCGGTAGTGAGTCCCAGCCGGTTCCAGG
Source organism: Puia sp. (assembly GCA_035499675.1). Taxonomy (GTDB): domain Bacteria; phylum Bacteroidota; class Bacteroidia; order Chitinophagales; family Chitinophagaceae; genus Puia. The sequence goes on along the minus strand of DATJYH010000238.1, from coordinate 3,064 downwards.
TTTGTCCGGAATCGGTGGTTTTCAGTATATAACTGCCATTGGCGGCGTAGCCGGTGGACGGAGATCCAAAAACGGCTGAATAAATGGGACTGTATGCGGGCGAATAAGAATTCCATGTTTGTCCGCTGTCTGTTGTACGGAGGATCCTGCCCAATGCTCCCACTACAAAACCGGTATCGGGTGAAGTGAAGGCAATCGAAGAGAGATCATATCCGTATAAAAAACTATTGGCTGGCATTACGGGGCTCCAGGTAGCACCACCATCGGCCGAGCGGTACAGGGCCCCGTCTTCCCCCGCCAGGAAACCCAGCGACCTGTTGACAAAGTTGACGGCATACATCGACTGGTAGGCATTCACGTTAGCGCCGCTCCAGGTATTTCCCCCATCATAGGTCCAGAGCAGGCTGTCGTATTCCCGGAAAGCATAACCGGTATCGACATTCAGGAACTGGATGGAAAGAATATTTGCGGGAAAATAGTTGACGGAATCAACGGTGTGCCAGCTGACGCCACCATCCTTTGTCCTTAAAATAGCAGATGTATTGCTCCCGATAAACCCGGTCATCGAATTTAAGAATGTGATGCAGCTGATATTGGTATGGCTGTTGCGGGTAGACCAGGTACTTCCCCGGTCGCCCGTGGCATAGATGGTTCCCGCCGCAGTGGAAAGAAAAAAACTGTCGCGGCTTACTACATTCACGAACTGGACCTGGTCTGAAATGCCCGATTGCAGAGAGTTCCAGGTATTTCCATTATCAGTGCTCAGGTACAACACACCGCCGTTGCCCGACATTACGCCCGTGGAGTCATGAATGTCCAGGCAGGTGGCGCCTCGGAAATTTCCGGCAATGGTCCAGGTGCCTCCGCGGTCGGTTGTTTTTAAAAGATCGTTGTTGGTATTTAGTATGAAGCCGGTAAGCCGGTCAGCAAAAACAATTTTCACATTGTAGAAACCTGATGGCTGCGGGTTCAGCCACTTCCACTGATCCTGTCCATAGCCTGTAGCCAGTACGCAAAACAAATATGTAAACAGGAATAGTTTTCGGTTCATCGCTCGGGATTCAATACGCCCTGTCTGCAGGGTGGGTAGTAAAGTTTTAGCAGACAGCTCGAGTTAACCTACAAATATAAGTCCCGGAATCTTCTAAGTCAAGTAACAACGGGGGCAAAAAAAGAGGCGGCCGGCCCCGGCCACCTCTGTAAAACATTCAATCAACCGTCCCCTTATGCTAAATCAAACCTGTCCAGGTTCATGACCTTATTCCACACCGCTACGAAGTCGTCCAAAAACTTCTCCCTTCCGTCCTCGCAGGCATATACTTCAGCCAGGCCGCGCAGCTCGGCGTTCGAACCAAAGATCAGGTCCACGCGGGTGGCCGTCCATTTGATTTTCCCGGTTGCGCGATCACGGCCTTCAAATTCCTGCTTGCTGTCCGAAGTAGCGGTCCAGACCGTATCCAGGTCCAGTAGATTTACAAAATAATCATTGGTAAGTACTCCCGGTGTCTTGGTAAACACCCCGTGCTGGGAACCATCCCAATTGGTATTGAGTACACGCAGACCGCCGAACAGCACCGTCATTTCAGGAGCCGTGAGCGTGAGTAGTTGCGCCTTATCGATCAGCAATTCCTCGGCGGATGCCTTAGCGCGTTCATCCAGGTAGTTACGGAAACCATCTGCATCCGGTTGCAATACCGCAAAGGACTCCACGTCGGTTTGTTCCTGGGAGGCATCGGTGCGTCCGGCTGCAAAGGGAACCTTAATGGTATGCCCGGCATTTTTTGCGGCCTGCTCAATACCTGCATTGCCCGCCAGCACAATCAGGTCAGCCAGCGAAACCTTTTTGCCACCCGTTTGGGCCTTGTTGAATTCCGTTTGAATAGCTTCCAATACTTTCAGTACTTTTTGCAACTGCGCAGGGTTGTTCACCACCCAAACTTTTTGCGGTGCCAGGCGAATGCGGGCACCATTGGCGCCACCGCGTTTGTCGGAACCACGGAAGGTGGAGGCGGAAGCCCAGGCCGTGGATACCAGTTCCGGGATCGACAGACCAGCGGCCAGTATTTTAGCTTTCAAGCCGGCAACATCTGCATCGTCGATCAGTTTATGATCCACGGCAGGGATCGGGTCCTGCCAGATCAGTTCTTCGGCGGGCACCTCGGGTCCGAGATAACGCACACGAGGACCCATGTCCCTGTGTGTGAGTTTGAACCAGGCACGCGCAAATGCATCGGCAAATTCATCCGGGTGTTCATAGAAATGCCGGGATATTTTTTCGTAGGCCGGATCCACGCGCAGTGCCAGGTCGGTGGTCAGCATAAAGGGTGCGTGGCGTTTGGCCGGATCATGTGCATCCGGTACCAACCCTGCACCTGCATTGTTTTTCGGTTTCCACTGATGTGCACCCGCCGGACTTTTGGTCAGTTCCCATTCATAGCCAAACAGGTTTTCAAAAAAGTTATTGCTCCATTTGGTAGGTGTGGTGGTCCAGGCTCCTTCCAGTCCGCTGGTGATGGTATCATCGGCATTGCCGGTGCCAAAGGTATTTTTCCAACCCAGGCTCTGTTCTTCAATTCCTGCCGCAGCTGGTTGCGCACCCACATATTTGCCCGGATCGGCAGCGCCATGGGTTTTACCAAATGTGTGCCCACCCGCAATCAGCGCCACGGTTTCATAATCGTTCATCGCCATGCGACCAAAAGTTTCACGGATATCAATAGCCGCAGCGGCCGGATCGGGTTTGCCGTTGGGGCCTTCGGGGTTTACATAGATCAACCCCATCTGAACAGCAGCCAGCGGGTTTTCCAAATCGCGTTTGCCGGTGTAGCGACTGTCTCCCAGCCATGTTTTTTCCGAACCCCAATACACATCTTCCTGTGGTTCCCATACATCCACGCGACCACCGCCAAAACCAAAGGTCTTTAGCCCCATGGACTCCAGTGCGCAGTTGCCGGCCAGGATCATCAGATCCCCCCAGGAGAGTTTTTTGCCGTATTTCTTTTTGATGGGCCAAAGCAGCAGACGGGCTTTGTCGAGGTTGGCGTTGTCAGGCCAACTGTTGAGC
>DATJYH010000237.1:0-4780 GCA_035499675.1 Puia sp. | reverse complement strand
AAAAGCCAACGCTGCTTTCGAGTGATCTTGGCCTGTTTGAAAAACGGGTGGCCACTTCCTTGCCGGAGCGGCGGCCATGCGCAACATAGGTATTGAAGAGCAGCCTGGGGTTGACCAGGTCGATTACATACAATCTTTTTTTGAAGGAAGGCTGGCTGAAATCCACAATGGAAACCACGTTTTCGCGGGTTACCCGGCCATAGGCCCGCAAGCGTTGCCAGCCTTTAAGTGCCAGGTCAAATACCCTTCTCGATAAACCATATTGTTCAAGGTTCAGGCTGTCATATACCAGGCCTGACACACCGGGATTGCCGGCAGTGTTGTTGACAACCGCTCTCTTTTCCTCACGTAAAACTGACCCGGGTGCCTTCCAGGAAAGCAGCGGGTAAAAAAGAACAACCAGCAGCAACGCTTTTTTCATCATCATTTCTCGCAAAAAGGACATACCAACCCATTCATGTTGTTACAAACAAAATCAGAAAACTCCCAAAAATAGAAAAAATTGTATTACAAGTTTCCGGGGTACCTATTTTAACAGGCTTTTCCAGGACCGGTACGCCTGTCATGCTCCTGCCCGGCAAAAACCTGCCCCTCCGGGAAACTATCCCGGAGTTTTCTCTGCCAGCGCCTTTCGAATGACGGGCGCCACCCGGTCTCCAAACAATTCAACGGAGTGCATCACCTGTCCATGCGGCATGGCGCCTACCGTCATCTGCGCAAGAAACCGGGTGTTTTTAAACAACTCATGTTCGTAGAGGATCTTATCGATCACTTCCCGGGGGCTTCCTACCAGCAGCGCACCCTGTTTTTGTGTGGAGGCTTCAAACTGCTGGCGGTTCATTGGCGACCAGCCCCGCTCCCTCCCCAGCCGGCTCATGGTAGCCGCATAGGAAGGATAGAACTGATCCCTGGCCTCCTGGGAACTGTCGGCAATAAAAACGTGAGAATTGATCCCAAGCTGCAGGCTATTGATGTCATGACCAGCCTTTGTAAACACATCCCTGTAAAGCTGGACATGCGGTACAAACTGCGCTGGATTCCCGCCAATGATGGCCAGCGCCATCGGCAGTCCCAGCTTACCTGCACGTATAACCGAATTTGGGGTTCCGCCCACCGCCACCCATACCGGCAATTTTTTCCCGAAGGGCCTCGGATACACACCCAATTGGTCAATGGCAGGCCGATGACGCCCCCGCCAGCTGACCACTTCCTGTTCGTTGAGTTGCAGCAGGAGGTCCAGTTTTTCAGCAAACAACTCGTCGTAGTCCTCCAGGTCGTACCCAAAAAGCGGGAAGGATTCAATAAAGGAACCGCGACCGGCCATGATCTCGGCCCGGCCGGCCGACAACAGGTCTACGGAAGCGAAGTCCTGGAATACACGAACAGGGTCGTCTGAGCTCAGGACAGTTACCGCGCTGGACAGCCGTATGCTTTTTGTGCGTTCCGCTGCTGCCCCGAGTATGACGGCCGGCGATGAAACCGCGTACTCCGGCCTGTGATGCTCTCCCACCGCGAAAACATCCAGACCCGTCTTGTCAGCCAACGCTATTTCTTCCATGAGGTCGCGTATGCGGCGGGCGGCGGGATTTCCGTTCTGCCCGTTTGTTGAACCATCCACCTCCGCAAAACTATAGATGCCTAATTCCATAAATCGCTTCTGTGATTGAGTGGATCATTTCTTTAATAACACCAGTTGGCCGGTGTGATAGGCAAGATGGCCCGTCCTGTTGATCAATACAGCCAGCTTATTGCGATGTGGTTCTTTCAAAAAATCCTCCGCGGAGATATTGTGATGCTTCTCAAGCCATTCATCCGGCGACAGCCTGTTAAAATGACCCGCCAGCCGCTGATTGGTCTCCGTCCAGTATTCTCTCAGCTTGCTTACGGTGGGCATCTCAAGACCGGACCTGTCGGGGCTGGACAAAAATATATTTGTCAAAAACGGATAATGCCGTTCTCCCAGTTCCAGTATATCGCACATGGCATCATGAACAGCCACCAGGTGACCAAGAAGATAAATACCCCTGTTTTTTCCAGGTGCAATTTCTTTCATAAGCTGCTCATCGGAGAAATGGCCGATCATTGAATCAGCCCGGCTGATATTCGTTTCCCAGGCAAGCAGCGCCATTTGAACAAAAAGTTGATCCTGTGCCATGCTTTAATTTTTTTTGAATGAGATGTAATTTAATGAATATGGGCGACGCGTTGCTACAGCCCCCTTGTCCTGCGGAATCATTTGTGTTATTCCGGCCCCGGCAAGGCCGTCTTCAACCGTTCATAAAATATATATACAGCCGATACAAGGAGCGCCGGATGAAAAATAAAAAAGAATTAACTTCCGGCTCCTTCATAAAATTTAGTTACCAAATATCCCGACATGTCAAAAAACGAGAAAGCTTCCCGGAGAAAATTCCTTCAACAGATCGGCAGTACCGGTTTATTGCTCGCAGGCAGTCCGCTGGCAAGCCTGGCTGCCAAAGAAAAAGCCGAAGAACGCATCCTTCACTATGAGAAAAAAATTTCGCCCAATGACAAGATTCGCCTGGCGGTAATCGGCTACGGAATCCAGGGCCATTTTGACCTGGCAACCGCATTGAAAGTGCCGGGTGTGGAACTGGCGGGAGTATGCGATCTCTACAATGGCAGGCTGGAGAACGCAAAGGAGTTATATGGCAAGGATCTTTTTACCACGCGCAACTACCTGGAGATATTAAACAGGAGCGATATCGACGCGGTGATCATTGCCACGAGCGACCACTGGCATGCACGCATTGCCACCGAGGCGATGAAAAAAGGCAAGGCGGTTTACTGCGAAAAACCCATGGTGCACAAGGTCAGCGAAGGAATGGGTGTGGTGGAGTCCCAACGTGCAACGAGGAAAGTAATGCAGGTGGGTAGCCAGCGGGTGAGCAGTATTGTATATGCCAAGGCCCAGGAATTGCTGAAAGCGGGCGAGATCGGCAAACTGAATATGGTCAACGCTGTATACGACCGGCAAAGCTCCATCGGTGCCTGGGAGTATACCATGCCCAGCGATGCTTCCCCCGATACGGTTGACTGGAACCGTTACCTGGAAGGCATGCACAACATTCCTTTTGATCCAAAAAAATTTTTCTGGTGGCGCAATTACCGCGATTTCGGAACCGGCGTCGCCGGCGATCTGTTCATCCACCTCCTGTCCGGAACACATTTCATTACAGGTTCGCTGGGACCCAACAAAATATATTCGGCCGCCCAGCTTTCCTACTGGAAGGACGGCCGCGATGTCCCCGATATCATGACTGGCGTCCTGCAATATCCCGACAGCGCCGCGCATCCGGCATTCCTGCTCACGTTGCAGGTGAATTTCATCAGCGGCACCGGTGGACAGGAATCCATCAAACTGGTAGGAGAAGAAGGCGTCATCGAATTAAGAGGTAATGGCCTGACCGTACACCACAGCATCATGCCAAAGGCACCTGGCTTTGGCGGATACGATGCCGTGTTCACCTATCCCAAAGCAATGCAGGACAGTTTGAAACAGCAGTACAGGGACAAATATTCCGATGACGACAAAAAAGCTCCTACCAAGGCCGACATAGATTTTAAAGCACCCATGGGGTACAGCGACCACCTGGATCATTTCACCAATTTCTTTGATTCCGTGAGAACGGGTAAGGCCGTAGTGGAGGACCCTGTATTCGGATTGCGGGCTGCAGCACCGGCCCTGTCCTGTAATGAAAGTTATTTCCAGCAAAAGATCATTTCCTGGGATCCCGAAAATATGAAACTGGTTAAAGGATAATCATTGCTTATGACCCGGGGTGATAAATACGTTCCGCTTTACGCAGCACTTCCTCTTTATCAAGGGTCATTGGTTTGGTTTTTTGCTGCAGAAACAAGGGCAACTGGTCCCTGAAGTGGGGAGAATCCGGGTGGGTGGAAGCACCAAAGGTATTGATCGACTCAATGAGGGGCAGGCCATTTTTGCGGTATCTCACAAGACAGATATACGCATCTCCCGACACAACCTTTCTTGTACCATTGACATAGGGATCGGTATAAGCTGCAGCCATCACATCCGGCAGGCCGCCAGCGGGTCTTACTTCATCTCCCCTGACCAGTTTTTGTATATCCCCCAACGCCGGGTGTGTTGAACCAAAATATTTTTCCATATAGTCGTGAATGTATTGAAAGGCTTCGAGCAATTCCGCCCTGCTGAGCTCGCGTGAGGGTTCTCCCTTCTTTGTTTCTGCAATATGCTCATACATCAGCAAAAAAATGGCCGCACCGCGGCTGTCCGCCACGGCGCGATGATCCCATTGCTGCAGGTTTAGCATCAATTCCTGCAACGCCGGGTAATCGGAGGCGTTGAGATGGGACAAGCTGTCGATGCCAAAGTGATAACGCAAACGACGGGGAAGCTGCCTGTCAAACTTGATCTCCCGAAAGGATTTGTAATCCATCTTTCCCACATCCTTCATGAGTTCCATAAACCTTGCGCTGCGGTTGTTTTGATACATCTCGTAACCATCGTTCCGGTCAAAATGCGACGGGTCCAGGTTATCGGCCGGGTCTGTGGCAAGAAAAGGCGAATGATTGGTATTGAACAGATAGCCGGAGGAAGGATTGAGATATTGTGGCAATGCGGTAACAGGCTTGAATTGCGTCCACAAAGTAGCGGAGGTATCGCCCCGAACGGTGCTTTTCCAGTTGTATTGCGGATCCGGGTTGCGTATGGGTATTTTTCCATTGCTGATAAAAAAGATCGTATCATAACGATCCGCATACATAATATTAA
>DATJYH010000236.1:0-2061 GCA_035499675.1 Puia sp. | reverse complement strand
GTACTGGGCGGCCGTCGTGGCCAGCTTGCTTCCCAATTTTTGGGAGAAACCGCACTGATCGTTTCATTGGCGCTGGTTGCAGCTATAGGTATGGCAGCGGCCGTATTACCTTTTTTGAACAGCCTGCTTGAAGTGCACATGTCCATCAGTTTTATCAGCAATCCTATGCTGGTTGTTTTTGTAACTGCATTGGCTTTCACCGTAACCATGTTGTCGGGCATTTATCCCGCTGTGGTATTATCCGGATTTAACCCCATCACGGCGTTAAAAAACAAACTGAGCTCCAGGATGACGGGCCGTATTTCACTAAGGCGGGGGCTGGTTGTCCTCCAATTCGCCATTGCGCAGGTATTGATCATCGGTATGCTCGTTGTAGTAGCGCAGATGAACTATTTTAAAAATGCGTCGCTTGGATTTGATAAGGCCGCCCTGGTCAATGTTCCCATTCCGGGGGATAGTCTGGGTAAAACAAAATTGGACTATCTCCGCAACCAGTTGCTTTCCAACCCCGACATTCAAAAAGTCAGTTTTAGTTTTGGAAGCCCTTCCTCTGAAAATAACTGGAGCAGTGATTTCAAATTTGATCATTCCACAAAGACAACGGATTTCAGCGCCAATCTTAAATGGGCGGACCCGGAATATTTTAAGACCTATAACCTGCAATTTGTGGCTGGCCACGCCTTCGGTCCGGGGGATACGGTAAGGGAATTCGTGGTCAATGAAACCCTGCTACATAAACTAGGCATACCCGACCCAAAACAGGCCATAGGCAAGGAAATCAGTTTTTGGAATGGAAATAAAGTAGGTTTAATTGTCGGGGTTATCAGGGATTTCCACACTTTATCACTTCGCAGACCGCTCGCTCCGGTGGTGATGAGCACATGGAAAGACGTATACCAAACCATCAATATCAAAATAAAGCCCGGGACGGAGAAGGCGGTATTGCCGTTTATTGAGAAGCTGTGGACCGGTGCCTTTCCAAATTTTGTGTATGAGTATCATTTTCTGGATGAAACCATTGCAGGATTTTACAAACACGAGGATCAGCTTTCAAAGCTTTATAAGATATTTGCCGGCATCGCGATTTTCATCAGCTGCCTGGGCTTATACGGACTGGTATCCTATATGGCCGTACAGCGTACCAGGGAAGTTGGCATCCGGAAAGTGCTTGGCGCTTCTGCGGGTAGCATCGTATATCTTTTATCAAAAGAATTTACCCTGCTCATCATCATCGCCTTTGCCATTTCTGCACCCGTTGCATATTACATTATGCGTGACTGGCTGCAGAATTATGCCTACCGGATTCCGATGAGTGCATCGATTTTTCTGTCTGCCATCATCAGTTCGGTCATCATTGCCTGGATAACTGTCGGGCACCGGGCCATACAGGCTGCCGTTGCCAACCCGGTAAACTCCTTGCGTGCAGAGTAAACGGTCATATGCCCGGTTTAACCGGACGTTAAAATACTAGTTTTGAATGGTCACCGGCAGGTGACGCGGGGGCAATCTTTATTGTCCCCTCATTTTATCGGCAAGCGTGGGCAGGCGTCCGTTCCGGCATTTCGCCCGTTCAGCATTTCATCGTTTTTTTCTTCACGCCCCATTTTCCCTTGTCCCTGACTTTTTGAATATATTCTGCTGCAGAAGGAACTTTACAGGCTGTTCCATTCATATTTACCGTTACCTCTCCGATCGCCGCAGCGGTGGCCATCGCATCGGCTGTCAATGGTTTCACATAGGACCCCACACATATCACAAAATTGTTCATCGTATAACGCACCCTGTTAGGCGCACCGTGGATTTCTTTTTTTACTTTTTGGAGCAGATCCTTAATCGCAGGCAGATCGAGCGCCTCGTCGGGCCTCGTGGCCACCCACCCGCCCAGCGTGGCCCAACCGGCAGTTACAATATGATCTTCCTTTGCGTTGATCCATCTCATGCCCAATTCGTAGCCATGTCTGCTGCCGGAAGCTACCCAGGGAACGGTGTATTCGCTGATGTTGTTGGAAACCGCCTGTTTTACCCAGGTCTGCAGGTCGGCCTTTGTCATACTGGCATCGT
>DATJYH010000235.1:0-3239 GCA_035499675.1 Puia sp. | reverse complement strand
TACCCGGGATTTTTACAATCAGAACGGGTCGCTGTCGCTGCGTCTCAGTACCGTTTCTCCGCCCTTTGGTCTTTACCTGCCACATGATTTCCCGGACATTGAAAAGCTTACCCGGCTGCTCGACAACGGCACTACGCCCATGCGTTACCAGGAAAAGATCTTCAATGAAACGCATGTCTTTTTTGCGGATGAAAACCTCTTTGATGTATTTACCGTAAAAGTGCTGAAGGGCAATCCCAAAACCGCACTCAAAGATCCTTTCTCGGTCATGCTGACCGAGGACGCAGCGAAAAAATATTTTGGCCAGGATGACCCGATGAACAAGATGATCCGGTACAATAACCAGTATAGTTTCAAGGTGACAGGGATCTACCAACCATTCCCATCTAACGCTCACCTGCACCCGAATATGCTGTTATCCTTCAATACGTTGAGGGACTCCGCCGTTTATGGAGAAGAAAACCTGCGCACCAACTGGGGGAATAATTCTTTTTTTACGTACCTGTTGATGCCTGCGCATTACCCGGTGCAGAACATGATTGCCCGGTTCCCGTCTTTTATTGACCAACACATGGATCATAAGGACTATGGTCCAACCCCTTCCAAGTTCACCTCGCTCGGGCTTCAGAAACTTACCGATATCCACCTGCATTCCCATACCGATTATGAAGCGGAAGAAAATGGTGATATCAAACGTGTATATATTTTTTCAGCCATTGCCATTTTCATATTGATGATCGCCTGTATCAACTATATGAACCTGTCCACCGCCCGGTCTGCCTTACGCGCCAGGGAAATCGGCATCCGGAAGGTAGTGGGCGCAGAACGAAAGGAACTCATCTTCCAGTTTCTTACCGAATCGGTACTGCTTACATGGATGGCTACCCTGCTCGCCTGTGGGTTGTTGCTGCTTACGTTGCCCTTCCTTGACAAAATTTCGGGGCAGCATATTGACCTGAACCTGCTGTTAAATTGGAAGGTATTATTACCGGTTCTACTTGTTCCGTTTGTCATTGGAACTGCGGCGGGTATCTATCCCGCGTTGTTCATGTCGTCCTTTCAGCCTGTGAAAACATTGAAGGGATTGTTCAAAGCGGGGGGTGCCAACATTTCTTTCAGAAAGGTGCTGGTGGTCACCCAGTTCGCCGTTTCCATTATTCTCATCATCTCCACGATGATCGTGTTCCGGCAGCTGCGTTATATGCAACAGAAGTCGCTGGGATTCGACAAGGAGCACATCATTACCGTGCTTTACAACAATGGGCTGACAGACAAATACGAAGCCTTCAGAAACGACCTGTTGCGAAGCCGGCAGGTCCGCAACGTGGCCCGTTCATCACGCATCCCTTCAGGCAGGCTGCTGGATGATATGGGATCCTCCACTTACTCCGGCGATTCACTGCGGCCGGTAACCACTGAAATAAAATACGTCGCCACAGATTATGATTTTGTACCCTCCTTCACGATTCCTATGGCAGCCGGGAGAAATTTTTCCCGGACTTACGGGACCGACACCGCCAATTTCGTCCTCAACGAAGCAGCTGTTAAAGTCATTGGCTGGAAATCACCCCAGGATGCCATCGGCAGGGATTTCAAATACGGGAACACAAGGGGTCATATCATTGGCGTGATGCACGACTTTCATTTTGAATCGATGCGTCAGCAGATTGCCCCCATGATCTTTTTATTGCCCTCTTCTTCGCAGGCGGGTTTTTACAACTATCTCTCCATAAAAATTTCGGGGAACGATCTGCCTTCAACGCTTTCATACATCGAAAGCACCTGGAAGAAATTCCAGCCGGATGTTCCATTCGAATATCATTTCCTGGATGAACAGTTTGATCACCTGTACCAGTCGGAACAGCGGCAGGGAAGCATATTTATGAGTTTTGCCTGCATCGCCATTTTTATCGCCTGCCTGGGATTATTTGGTCTTTCGGCCTTTGCCATCACCCAGCGCACCCGGGAAATTGGCATCCGGAAGGTGCTTGGCGCGAGTGTGTCGCAGATTGTTTCCCTTATTTCAAAGGACTTTCTTCGCCTGGTGGCGATTGCCGCTGTGATCGCATTCCCGATTGCATGGCTCGCCATGCACAACTGGCTCAAGGATTTTGCATACCGGATCCAGATAGGCTGGTGGGTATTCATCACGGCAGGCGTGGTGGCGGCCTTTGTCGCCCTCGCCACCATCAGTTTCCAGGCCATCCGGGCGGCAGTAGCCAATCCGGCGAATAGTTTGAGAACGGAATGATGCAAATTTTCAAATATGCGGATGTGCAAATATGCAAATACCGTGAACCGGGAAGTTCACGAAGTTTTAAGAATGGCATTGAATTGTGCATTTGTAAATGTGCGTAACCGTGTGCTGGCTGCATCAATCATCTAATGAGCAGACTGCGCCGATTTGTAAACACTGCCGCAGCCACGGAATTTGCACATTCCCATGCTGTAACATTCAGGCAGCATGTAACGTTTTAATATAATTCTTCTTTTTCTACTATAAACACGAGGCCATGTTCCGGAACTATCTAAAGGTCGCCTGGAGAAACCTGTTGCGCAACAAAATATTCTCCGTCATTAACATGGTGGGACTGGCTACAGGTCTTGCCTGTTTCCTGCTGATTTCCCTTTATGTATTGGATGAGCTCAATTTCGACAGGTTCTATGATCATTCAGACCGGATTTATCGTATCAATGCGGACATCCGTTTTGGGGGTTCCAACCTGCACATGCCGTTTACATCAGACATGATGGGCCAGGTGCTGAAAAAAGACTATCCCCAGGTGGAAGAATATGCCCGGCTTTACAACAGCAACGGGAGTAAACTCATCAAAAAAGGAAATGAATACATTGACGAACCCAATGTGACCCACGCGGACTCCACCTTTTTCCGCATATTCCACGTAACCGCCCTCGCCGGCGATCCCACTACTGCCCTGAATGAGCCCAACACCGTGGTGGTGACGGAAACCGCGGCCAGGAAATATTTCGGTACAACGGATGTGCTGGGGAAGATATTGGAAACACAGGATCGGAAAAAAACACTGTACAAGATCACCGGGGTGATCAGGGATATTCCTTATAATTCTCATTTCAGATTCGATTGTTATTTTTCCATGAAGAACGTGGACTATAACTGGGGTATGTTCCTCAGCCATAATTTTCATACCTACCTCCTTCTCCGGCCTGGAACCGACTACAAGGCATTTGAAAAGAATTTTACCCAATACATCGACAAA
>DATJYH010000234.1:0-5163 GCA_035499675.1 Puia sp. | reverse complement strand
TTGTGTAGCACAGAGCGCGAGGTAAACATCCACCATGGAAAATTTCCCTTCCTGTTGCATCAACGAAAAAATACGAGGCTCGATAATATGGATTCCGCTGAATGCCATGGGATGCAGCGGCTGTCCGGGGATGCCGACAATTTCCCGCCCTGTGGCGATATTACGCCAGCCACAGAGACGGTTGTCCCCGTTAAACAGGAAATACCGCGAGCTGTGGCGGTTTGTGACAGCCAGCGTAGCAAGCGGGCTTTCCTGTTCATGATGCCGGATCATGGCCCCAATATCCAGGTCCGTAAGTATATCCACATTCACTACCAGGAAGGGTCCGCTGTCAAAATAACCAGCCGCCTTTTTTAATCCACCCCCGGTTTCCAGGAGGGCTTCTCTTTCATCGCTGATGCTGATACGGCTTCCCCAACCGTCAGCGACCTGGATTGCTTTTTCTACCTGGTTTGCAAAATGATGGACATTGATGACGATGTCCTTAATGCCAAAACCTGCCAGGTATTCAATATTTCGCTGCAACAGGGATTTACCATTCACAGGGGCCAGGGCCTTGGGATGCTGGTCAGTCCAGGGTTTGAACCTGGTCCCCATGCCGGCTGCAAAGATCATGGCCTTCATTCCAACAAATAAAATTTTGATGAACAGATGAACTAATTTGAATTTGGCCGCCAGCGCTTACAGCACAATATTCTGCAACAGGCTGCTCTTTTCCGGGAAGTCCGTGTTATAATGCAGGCCGCGGCTCTCCTTGCGGAACTGGGCCCCCTTTACAATCAGGTATCCCGTGGTGATCAGGTTGCGCAGTTCACACAATTGGGGCGATACCGCGGTTGTTTCATAGAGCGATTCAATTTCCTCATACAGGAGGTCCAGCCGCTTCATTGCCCGTTGCAGACGCACATTGGTGCGAACAATTCCTACATAGTCACTCATCAGCAGCTGCAACTCCTTCAGACTTTGGGTAATCAGAATCATTTCCCTGGGCTGGGTTGTCCCGGCAGCATTCCAGTCGGGGATGGCATGCTGAATGGAAATATTCCCTATTTGCTGCACGCTGTCCACAAAACAGCGATGCCCAAAAACCAACGCCTCCAGCAGCGAATTGCTCGCCAACCGGTTGGCTCCGTGTAACCCGGTGGACGCACATTCGCCGCAGGCATATAAATGCCGAATGGAAGTGCGGCCCCATTCGTCCGTTTTGATACCGCCGCAACTGTAATGGGCGGCCGGCGCAACAGGAATCATCTGGTGGGCTATGTCTATACCGATGGATTTACATTTTTCGTAAATGTTCGGAAAATGGTCCATAAACTTTTTAAGATCCATATGCCGGCAATCCAGGTATACATGTTCCGTCCCGGCCTTTTTCATTTCATTGTCGATGGCCCGGGCAGTAATGTCGCGCGGTGCCAGGTCCCTGCGGTCATCATATTTCGCCATAAAGGCCTCCCCCTCCTTGTTCCGGAGAATGGCGCCGTCGCCCCGTACAGCCTCCGTGATCAGGAAAGACGGGCTCACGCCAGGTTCAAACAACGCGGTGGGATGAAACTGTATGAATTCCATGTTTTCAATCCTTCCCTTGGCGCGATAGAGCATGGCCACACCGTCCCCGGTGGCAATTTTTGGATTGGTAGTAGTGCGGTATACCTGCCCGTTACCTCCCGTGGCGAATAATGTAATGCGGGAAAGTATTTTGATGATCTGGTTGCTGTGCAGGTCCAGCGCGTAAACGCCAAAGCATTCAATATCGGGTGTGGCCTTGGTAACCAGGTACCCGAGATGATGTTGTGTGATGATGTCCATCACGAAACAGTGATTGACCAGCTCGATGTTGGATTGTTTGGCGAGGGCTTCCAGCAGTGCCCGCTCAATTTCCCGTCCTGTAACATCTTTGTGGTGGAGTATCCTGAACTCGGAGTGTCCCCCTTCTTTTCCAAGTTTGAAATCACCTCCTGCATCGCGGTCAAACCGGGCGCCCCATTCAATGATCTCCCGGATGCGTTCCGGTCCCTCCTTCACTACGATTTCCACCACCACCGGGTTGCACAAACCATCCCCGGCTACCAGGGTGTCCTCGATATGCTTTTCATAACTATCATGCTCAAGGTCTGTAACGCCTGCAATGCCCCCCTGTGCGTATTTGGTATTGGTTTCGTCTGAGCTGGTTTTGGTGATGACCAGCACCTTCATGGCGGGGTTGTGTTGAGCCACTTTTAATGCATAACTCAGCCCGGCGATGCCGGAACCCACCACTAAAAAATCAACCTGTCTGGTCATAGATGATATTTAAGACACAACCGCTGCAGCTGACTACAGTTCCTCCATCGCGGGCCAGTGTATCAGTAGGCTACCGTATATTCAAACTTTTCAGGATGATCGAATACATCGATCAGGTTGTATTTCAACGTGACCGTCTTTTTGTCGTCCGAGAGTACCGCAAGACTGTTGTCGATTTTCTTCACCGGGCGCGGCAGGTGAATGGTCAGCGTGTAAGGAATTTCCATACCCATATTGGAAGCATCCTTGATCTGGGCAAATTCCGAGCTCTGCTGGAGTTTCTTCCATTTATCAGCATTGAGTTTCCTGGACATCATTCCGTCCTTACTCTGAAAGTCATAGATGGAATTGAACTGGTTCATATCCGGCATGGCGCCATTGGGACCACCACCGGCACTGTCCGTTCCCCTGCCCGATGCCAGTCCCCTGAACAGGTCGGTTGTTCCCAGGGACCCGTCATTCATCGACGCATAAAGTTTCTGCAGGTTATCGAGGCTGGTAAACGGGAAATGCATATCGGCTTTGAAAAGCTTCTGGTCCATGTTGAGTTGCATGTGAACCCGGCCATCCCTGATCAACGCCTTTTTTTCCGGGCTGATGTCTTTTGCCGTATCAACGATGCTCTTCATATACAGCGTGGAGTCCATTGCTTTATTGGGCAACTGTTTCTCCATTTCATCCTTCCCGATATAGGTCTGCATGATGTCCAGCAACTGGCTCATGTCCGTATTGATGGAAAGTTCGCCGCTTCCATTGCTCTTAACATCGATGTTTTCCTGGATGTCCAGGCAACCGGCCAGCAACATCAAACAAACTGCGGGTAGCAGCAACTTGACTATTTTCATTGATTGGAATTTACGGGCAAGGTACATTTTTTACCGCAAGCTCAGTTGATAACGCAGGGCAAAAGTTTGCGACTGTCCAGGTCCCAGCAACAACAGTCCCATCCTGTTATTAAATGAATCCGGGGCGGCACTAAGGTTTTCAATGGCAATGCTTTTACGGTGGGGTGGAGTAAACAATTGCAGGTAGGGGTATTCTTCTCCCGGAAAAAAAGAAACCTTCAACCCGTTCCGCGGGTTCAGGAGTTCACAGGCTGCCTTACCCCTTGCTTTGTTGAGCAGAAAACAATTGTCGAGAAAGAGCGGGCCGATACGCCTCGGTTCCGTAAACAGGTTTTGCCGAACGAGCCGGCCGGTCGGGATCAGTTTATCATCGAACTCCAGCATGGCATCTGCATCAAAATACAATTCCCATTCGTCCACCTTACCGCCCAGTTGGAAATAGGGATGCCATCCGTCCGCCATAGGTATCGGTTTGTCCCCGTTGTTACGGGACGTGGCACGTATTTCGAGCGAGGCGCTGCCACGCAGGATGTATTCTACCGTGCAGGTATAGTCGAAGGGATATTGATCGTCGTCCTGCTGATAATGGTATTGGAAGGCGGCCATCGCACGGGTATGATCGGCTCCCGCTGCTACGGGTTCAAAGGCCTTATCATAAAGCAGGCCATGGATGGCTGATCCATCCGGGAATTTCTTTTGCAGTTCATATTGCTTTCCTTCAAAACTGTACCTGCCTTCGGGAATCCGGCAGGGAAAAGGTGAGAGCCGGGCGCTTTTGAAGGAGGTACTGATTTCCTTTTTGGCGGCCTCATACCCGGTATAGTGATCTACCACATTGATTCTTTCTCCGCCTGCCTCGATGGAAAAACCGTGTAGCAACGCGCCAAATGCCGGCAATAACAGCGCCTCCGTTCCTTCCTGATCATCCTTTAATACCACCAGTTCCAGTCCGTTTTCGGTTCTTTTGCCAGTTGAAAAGCTCATATACGATTCTTCTCACATTGTATGAGAATGCAATGTATAGAAAATCATTATTTTTCCGGTATGGTTAGCAATATTCGCCGGCAATTTGAAGAGCGATACGGAAAACAACCTCTCATCACCGCAGCACCGGGAAGGGTAAATCTTATTGGAGAACACACGGACTATAACCAGGGTTTTGTGCTGCCAGGGGCGGTTGCTAAAAGAATTTATGTAGCCCTTCATCCCAACAGCGAAGGAACCATCCGTTTGTTTGCCAATCAATTTAACGAGGGATTTTCTTTTTCGACGGATGATATACGCCCGGTGAAAGGCTGGTCCACCTATTTGCTGGGTATGATCAGCCAGTTCCGGAAGCGGGGTAAACAAACCGGGGGGCTGGACGTATTGGTAGATGGAGATGTGCCCCTGGGTGCAGGCATGAGCTCCTCTGCGGCGCTTTGTTCAGCATTCGGCTTTGCACTCAATACCTGGTTTGACTGGGGTTTTACGAGGATGGAACTGGCCCTGGCCGGACAAAAAACGGAACATGAGTTCGCCGGGGTGCAGTGTGGCATCATGGACCAGTTTGCCAGCCTGTATGGCAGGGCCGGACATGTGATCAGGCTTGATTGCCGGAGCCTGGAGTATGAATACATCCCTTTTCATTACCCGGATTTTAAAATCGTTCTCATCAACAGCATGGTCAGTCATTCGCTGGCCGGCTCCGAATACAATATCAGGAGGGCCCAGTGTGAAGAAGGGGTATCGGTTTTGCAAAAATATTTCCCGGCTGTTCAAAGCCTGCGCGATGTAACCATCGATCAGCTCGAACAATACAAACAGAATATGCCTGCAGCAGTTTATAACCGTTGCCACTTTATCATTCACGAAAATGACCGGCTGTTAAGAGGTTGTGGGTTTTTGTCGAAGGGAGATCTTGTCTCCTTCGGCCGGTTGATGTTCGAAACGCATGAAGGGCTCAGCAGGGAATACGAAGTCAGTTGCGCTGAATCCGATTTCCTGGTTGCCAGGGCCAGAAATTTTGAAGGACTGGTGGGCGCCCGGCAAATGG
>DATJYH010000233.1:0-3078 GCA_035499675.1 Puia sp. | reverse complement strand
GGACAAGATCTCCGTTTTGATAAACACGGCACAGTTTACGCCATACATGGCAATGTGGTAGATGTTTGGTTCGACCATGATCTGCCGCTGATCTATTCCCTCCTGCGTACGGGCGAAAATGGCCGGATTGCTATTGAAGTGCAATCACAGCTGGACCAGCACCGTGCACGTTGTGTGGCGTTGACCGCCACCCAGGGTCTGGCAAGGGGTATGGCCGTAACAAACACGGGCGGTACACTGCAGGCCCCGGTTGGAAAAAATATTCTTTCCCGGATGTTCGATGTTTTTGGTGACGCCATCGATCGCGGTCCGGTGCCAACGGATGTTCAATGGCGATCCATACACCAATCACCTCCCACGCTGGCTGAACGTTCGCCCCGTTCGGAAATATTTGAAACAGGCATCAAGATCATCGATGTGCTGATGCCATTGGAACGTGGAGGCAAAGCCGGATTATTTGGAGGTGCCGGTGTGGGAAAGACCGTTTTGCTGACCGAGATGATTCACAATATGGTCGGACATCAAAATGGGGTAAGTATTTTTTGTGGCATTGGCGAAAGATGCAGGGAAGGAGAAGAGCTTTTCCGAAGCATGCGCGAAGCCGGCGTGTTGAAAGATATGGTGATGGTGTTTGGCCAGATGAATGAGCCCCCGGGAAGCCGATTCCGGGTAGGTCACACCGCCCTCACAATGGCGGAATATTTCCGCGACGAAGTGCATTGCGATGTGCTGGTCCTGATCGATAATATCTTTCGTTTTATCCAGGCGGGCATGGAGGTTTCGGGCCTGATGGGTCAAATGCCTTCGAGGCTGGGTTACCAGCCCACGCTGAGCACTGAATTGTCGGCCCTGGAAGAGCGCATTGCCAATACCAACAACGGGGCCATTACATCGATCCAGGCGGTATATGTACCTGCCGATGACCTGACCGACCCGGCAGCCGTGCATACCTTTTCGCACCTGTCTGCCTCCATTGTATTGTCACGGAAACGCACAGCCGAAGGTTTGTACCCCGCCATCGACCCCATGCAATCCAGTTCCAAAATGGCAACGCCGGGCATTATTGGCAAAAGACATTATGAAACAGCTCAGGAAATCCGTCACACCCTGGCCCAGTACGAGGATTTGAAAGATATCATCGCGATGCTGGGACTTGATCAGTTGTCGCGGGATGACAGAAAACTGGTGGGACGTGCCCGGCGGCTGGAACGGTTCCTGACCCAGCCTTTTTTCACTACGGAACAGTACAGCGGTACCGGTGGTAAACTCGTAAGCCTGGAAGATGCGCTGACCGGTTGCGAGCGCATCCTGGCCGATGAATATGAGCAGGTGCCGGAACAGGCACTGTATATGATCGGGAACATACAGGAAATTAAACAACCCGCCTGACCATTTATGACAAGCGCCATGAACCAGCAAGGAATGAAATTGAAAATATTATTGCCTGCTTCGGTATTCCTGGAAGAACAGGAGGTAACCCGTATGCTGGTGGAAACTTCAGGCGGTTCCCTGGGAATCTGGCCAAGGCGCCTGGATTGTGTAGCTGTACTGGTGCCCGGTATTTTATGCTATGAAATCCGTTCAAAGGGCGAAGTTTTCGTGGCTACCCGGGAGGGTGTCCTTGTTAAAACAGGAAGCAGCGTCACCGTATCTGTGCGGCAGGCAGTTGGCGGTGCCAGCCTGGGGCGCCTGCGGGAGACGATTGAAAAAGAATTTATGATGCTTGACGAACAGGAAAGACAAATCCGGTCAGTACTGGCCAAATTGGAGAGCGGTTTCATCAGGCGATTCACCACCTATTATCAACACTGAACCGATGCCAAAAACCGATCGCAGCACAGCGGATGCCTTTAGCAGTGTGGTGGGTGCGAAAGAAAATCGCAAGCTCCGGGCCACAAACAGGAAACGCGAACATCAGTGGTTCGGTCTTAGCATGTTCGGACTGATTGGATGGTCAGTGGTTGTCCCCACCTTATTGGGTACGGCCTTCGGCATCTGGATTGATAAACATCATCCATCCAGGCATTCTTGGACGCTGGCGTTGCTCGTAGCAGGATTGATGCTCGGTTGTTTCAATGCCTGGTACTGGATCCGGAAAGAAATACGTGAAACCAACGAAGTCAATAAAAATAAAAAGGAGGAACAGCAGTCATGAAATCATTTATTGTTACAGCGCTCTCGCTGCCCGCAGGAGTATTGCTGGGACTGATTTTTTTTGCGGGCCTTTGGATCACTGTCAGGAAAGGCCTCCCGGCCAGCATGCCTGTATACTGGTTCCTGCCTAGTTTCCTGCTTCGGACGGGTATTGTATTATTGGGCTTTCGCTTCCTCGGACAGGAAAGATGGGAGAACCTGTTGCTCTGCGGCGTGGGATTCCTGGCCGGAAGGTTTATGGTTTTGCGGTTCACCCGAAGGGCTGCGGAAATGATCCCCGATTCATGTATAGAACAGGAAAAGTCATGAACATCACACCGGATTCACAGATTTTCTGGCAACAGGGTGCCGTCAGGATCAATGCCACCATGGTCATGACCTGGGTGTTGATGTTGGTACTGGTAATCGGTGCCAGGATCATTACGCGCCGTCTCAGTACCGGTGAAAAAATATCGCGCTGGCAAAGCATGCTGGAGATTATTGTCACCAGCATTCACCAGCAAATCGAAGAAGTGGGGCTTGATCATCCCGTAAAATACAGCGGGTTTATCGGGACCATTTTCCTGTTCATTGCCATGGCCAACCTCTGCAGCATTTTCCCGGGATTTGTCCCTCCCACGGCATCCCTTTCCACCACGGCGGCGCTCGCTGTCTGTGTGTTTGCTGCCGTGCCCTTTTTTGGGATCAGGGAGCAGGGATTGAAAAATTATTTGCGCTCCTACCTCGAGCCCACTTTTATCATGTTGCCTTTTAATCTGATCAGCGAATTTTCGAGGACCCTGGCGCTGGCCATACGTTTATTCGGGAACATGATGAGCGGGACGATGATCCTTGCCATTCTTCTTACCATCACACCACTTTTTTTCCCGGTGCTGATGAGCCTCCTGGGCCTGCTTACGGGCATGGTGCAGGCCTATATATTCA
>DATJYH010000232.1:0-8122 GCA_035499675.1 Puia sp. | reverse complement strand
GATCGGAATGGGCATATTCCGGACCCCGGTTATTGTAGCCCATGCTGCCTATAGCCCCTTCCTGTTTTTTGCTTCCTGGGTAGCCGGTGGGATCATTGCTCTTTGTGGCGCGCTGACCTATGCGGAAATCGGTTCCCGGTTGCCGGTAACGGGGGCGTACTACAAAATATTTTCCTACTGCTATCATCCTTCCTTTGCCTTTTCGGTCAACTGCCTGATCCTGGTATCCAATGCGGCCTCCCTGGCCGGGGTTGGATTGATCGGGGCGGAATACATCACGGGTGCTCTGTTTCCTGCTGCTGCGAACGCACAGACAATCGAGGTAGCCATTGCTGTGGCATCCATATCGCTGTTTTACGGGATCAACCTGATGGGCCTGAAAATGAGTGCACGTGCCCAGAATATCCTCACCATTGTAAAGATCAGCATGATCTTATTGATGATCGCACCACTTTTTTTTGCAAGTCATGCTGCTGCACCGGTAGTGGTTAATCATGCAACAATTCACCTGGGAACGGGTGCATACCTGACATCATTTGGGGTGGGCCTGGTGGCTGTTTCGTTTACCTATGGCGGTTACCAGCAAACCATCAATTTCGGGGCGGATGTGGACCGTCCCGGCCGTACCATTCCCCGGGGGATTTTTATCGGCATTTTTATCATCATCGCCCTTTATCTAACCATCAACTATGCGTATGTACAGGTGATCGGTTTCGACAGCCTGAAAAATGCAAAGAATATTGCGGCCATCATGGCGGCCTATGTGTTTGGTGACGCCGCGGGTAAAATATTGTCGGTATTGCTTTTTCTTTCGGTGCTGGCCTATGTAAATGTGTTGTTGATGAGCAACCCGCGGGTCATGTATGCAATGAGCGAAGACGGCGTATTGCCAGCTGTATTCAGGAAAAGAAATGGCCGGACGGACGTACTGGTCAATTCGCTGACGGCTTTCGCGGCCACCTGTGTGATGATTGTTTTCTGGGCCAGGGAATTTGATCTGATCCTCAGCTTCAGCATTTTTCTGGACTGTATCGGCATGGCGTTTTCGGCCGGTACGATTTTTCTATTGCGTAAGCGCGGCACCCATCCGCATGGAAGCAGTTTCTATAAAATGAAACTCTATCCCCTGCAGCCCCTCGTCTTCATCGCTGCATATTGTTTTGTGGCCATCAGCATACTGGTGGATAAACCACGTACCGCGCTGACGGGATTGGGCGTGCTGACCCTGTTTATACTTTTGTATTTTCTTACGCGGAAGAAGTCAGATCCCGCCCGGCAAACCAGTGAGCCGGATATACAACAGTGATGTATATTCGATGGTAAGGGAGCGGGACCGTTTAGGGAAGTACTGCCTCAACAACGGGCTTCCAAACAGGGAACAACCACAGGCAAACAGCCTGGTGCAGCCCCCTTTCCAAAAGAGCCAGGAGCCTGTTGATCTGTTCATCCTTTATTTTGAGTTGCTGCAGCAGTTGGTGCTGTGTTTCAGCAGCGGGTTGGGACGACGCGGGTTCGGCCGGCTGGCTATCCTGGCTGAGCAACTGGGCAGGGTTAAGGTTTAGTATCTGGCGGTAGTCAATCTGTAGTACAGCCGCGATTTGCTGGAGGCGCGTGAGCGTTACATCGGTTTTACCATTTTCGATATTGCTGTAGTTGGGAATACTCATCCTGAGTTTGGACGCGACATAATCCTGGGTAAAATTTTTTAACTCCCTGATGGTTCTGATGTTCTGACCTGCCTGCAACATACCTAAAAATTGTAACCGTAAATTAAGCCCGAATTGCCGTCGCTCCAATACCACAATAGGGGTATAATTCACTTCTTTCGCTGCCTGATAGCGTTGTTTGATGGTAGAAAAAATTTAATTACCACTAAAATTGTTTAAGTGGAAAAATGTAGACTGCGTGGCGGGATGCCGGAACTTTGTGTAAAGGTGCAGGCACTGACGGGTCCCGGCTTCGGGACCGGATTTTATTGCCGGGTTGTGGAAGCAGCGTAGCGCCACCATCATGGTCCTATAAAAACCAGACTCCATGAAACAGCCGGTTGCTGATGCTTTCGGGCGAAAGGAGTTGTTTGCAGCATACGTCATCTTAAGGTTCGGATATCCCTCTGTTTAGTTTTTGGATATTCAACTTCAGGATGGCGTATTTATTTGCGGATGGGGTGATCGGTATCATACTAAAAGACCCTGGCCGTCGTTTTTAATTCGACTCCAATATTCAATGCTATGAAAAAAACTGTATTCCTGGCATTTTTGCCGTTTGTTATATGCTCCTGCAGCTCAACCGAGCTCATATTTCTCAGTGTTAAAAAACCTGCACCGGTTACTGTCCCATCTTACATTAAAAGTGTAGCGGTGGTTGACAGGAGCATGCCGTCCAGAGATTCAAAGACCCTCGACGCTGTACAAAGGACCTTGTCGCTGGAAACAGTCAGTATGAACAGGGAAGGAGCGCACGCAGGGGTGTCCGGTCTTGTCGATGAACTGATCCGGGACAACCGTTTCAGTGTTGTGAAACCGCTCGATTCCCTGCAGCTCACCTCATTTGGGGCCGGCGTATTCCCGGCTGCCATGTCGTGGGACGACGTAGAAAAGATATGCCGGCAGAATAACTGTGATGCGCTGTTTTCGCTGGAGATGTTTGATGCGGATGCCAAGTTGAATATACCAATTAACCCGGTGAGCTTAAGCAGCGCGATCGCCAGTCTGCCAACTGTTGCACAGCAGGTCACCATGCAAACCGTGGTCAAAACCGGCTGGAGGATTTATGATCCCTCCGGACGAAATATCCTGGATGAATATGTGATGTCGGGTTCCCTCAACTCTACAGGCAGCGGTATTACCCCGTCAGCGGCCGCCGCGTCGTTGATTGGTCGCAAAGAAGCGGTCAAGCAGGTTGCCAACAAAGCGGGACAGGATTATGCGACACGGATTATCCCTTATTGGATCCGGGTATCGAGGGATTATTTTGTAAGAGGATCCGACAATTTCAGGGTGGCGCGCAGGAAGGCGCAAACCGGGAACTGGGACGATGCGGCAAAACTTTGGCAGCAGGAAACGGGAAATCCGCATGGAAAGATTGCAGGAAGGGCCTGTTACAATTTGGCGATCATTTACGAAATCAACGGCGACCTCGACGGAGCCATACAATGGGCACAAAAAGCGTATGAAAATTATGGAACTCCTTTCGCACTCCGATACGTAAACATTCTCAAGAACCGCAAGGTCAACAATGCTGTGATAGAGGATCAGCAGGCAAATTAATACCTCCAGTCAGCCAATCACAACGTCTGAAATCGCATCCCTTCTTTGTGTGATAAGCGAGATCCGGAAATAAAAAAAGGGTCAGCATAGACATGCAACCCTGTATTAATCCAATATCCTATGAAAAACCAAGGATCAAACGACGGGAACTCCTGCTTAATTGTAAATGCTGCAGTATTTTATTTTCCACCGACGTTGCGTACGGGGTACAAGGGATCAATCGGAAAAAAAATTTGGATCTGCTTTATTACCCCATTTTGAAGTATTTTTCAGAGAAGCCGGCAAATAAACAACGCCCGCGTGTCGGGGGGACTCCGGCCATTTGCATCATCCTAACAACACACACATGAAAAAAACCGGTATTTGCCTGCTCCAGGTATTTATTTACTTCCAGCTATATGCGCAGCCAGGCGCGGCCAGGGACTCCGCGGCGGGCGGAATGATCAAAAAGGATTCCGCCGCAAAGGGAGTGGAAATTGAATCGAAGTTTCCGGGGGGAGATGCCGCCTGGGCAAGGTTCCTGTCTGCCAACCTTGTTTACCCTTCAAAGGCTGTGCGGAAAAAAGTGGAAGGAACGGTAATCGTCCAGTTTATTGTTGACAAGGAGGGTGTGGTAAGTGATGTGCAGGCCATTAGTGGCCCGGATCTGCTGCGCGATGCAGCGGTGGAGGTTTTTAAGAAAAGTCCCAAATGGGAACCTGCTTTCCAATACGGCCGAAAGGTAAAATCTTATAAGAAACAACCGGTCGTGTTCCGGTTGCAGTGACGCGAGCACGATCGGGGGGTTTTAGTCGTTATCCGTTAGGCGAGCAGATCCCCGCAGTAACCATGCTGCATGATAAACAGCATCAGGCATCCTGCCATATACGATAATTTCTTTTTATAGTGGGAGGGGGCTTCGCCCTTCACTTTCAGGAATTGCTTGTTGAAATTGGCCACGGAATTATAGCCGCTCTCATAGCAAATCTCCGAAATGGTCTTCTGCGGGTCGCTGAGCAATTTGCAGGCATGTCCGATTCGTAATTCGTTGACAAAACCGATATAGGTTTTTCTCGTTCTCTTTTTGAAATAGTTGCAGAACGCCGGGACACTCATACCGGCCATGCGGGCAATATGCGGGAGCTGTATGTTGTCGCGGAAGTTTTCGAGCGTAAACCGGAATACCTGGTCCATCCGCTCCATGTTGTCCGGGAGAAAATAGCTGATCTCGGTCGTGGAAAGCGTGTGATAATGGTCAGCCTCAGACATCCAGTGAAGACAGTTTCCGAGTTGCAGGATGCCCTGGAAACCTCTGCAAACGGGAAGTGAGGTTATCGACTCCTGAAGTTTATGGTTACCTCCTGGCCTGAAACGGATGCCCCGCTGGGCGATATGGAGCAATCGCCTGACGCGGCGGCTTTCCGGAAGTTGAAAAAAATCCCTGCCGAATGAGTCCTCCCTGAAGTGGATCGTCACCGCGCGGATCGCTTCGTCCGGCCCGGATGCTCGAAAAGCGTGAGCCAGCCGGGAGCCCAGCAGAAAAATATCACCCGTCTCGAATTCCCCGATATAGTTACCGACGCGGGCATTGCCCGATCCTGCCAGAAAATACACGAGCTCGAACTCCGTGTGTTCATGCCAGGTAGTATTGAAATGAGGAGAGTGAGAAACAGTGGCGAGAAAGGAGGCTTCACCCGGGTAGCAGAATTTTTCAGACAGCGGTTTGGCAGCAATCAGCATAATGAACATGGATGAATGATCAAATAGACAACCAGCAAACGGGCTGGTGGAACCGTAAGTCTTTCTCCATGTGCGCACATGGCCGTGGCGACGCGCCCGGCGAGCAAAAGGATCCTGAATGGGCGGACCCGTTCAGGGGCATGCGGCCGAATGTAAATGTATTTTATCGGTTAAAAAATTTATTTCAACGAACCAATTGAGGTTGCAAACGGATTTTCATCCAACTCGCATACGGTATAAGAGGTTTGTGAGAGACCGGACGGTTATTGTGCATCGTACACAATGTGACATTAAAAAAGTTTATAAGATCAATAAAATAGTGGTGAAGCTCCTTGATTAATCACGCTAATTTGGTCGCCGAAGTCCAATTGCTTTTGCCATATAAGCCTGCATGAGAAAAATAATTCCGTCACCTCAGGGTGAAAACAGCCCGCGCCAAACACTTCCTGGGTTATATGCATAAGAAAAGATGGAAAAATGACGAGGACAGGAGTATAAGAAGCTCTTGTCGTTCATGATTTTGCCTTTCAAAAGGAAAACCGGGGTCACATCTCTTAACTAACGATTAAACCTAACTGTTTATGGCCAAAAAGAGGAACTCTTTTTCAAAAGCGCTTTGCTTTTTTGTATTGCTGCTGACAGGCACCGGGCTTTTCGCCCAGCGGCAAATCACCGGGAAAATAACGGACCGGCTTTCGAACCAGCCTGTACCCGGCGCCTCGATAAAGGTAAAGGGCACCACCAACGGTGTTCAGTCGGGCAACGATGGTTCTTTCAGCATTTCAGTGTCAACACCGAACCCCGTACTGGTCATCACATCTGTCGGGTTTGAAACGCAGGAGGTAAATGTCGGAAACGAAAACCACCTGGCTATTACGATGGTGCTGGCTACTTCGGGTTTGAATGAAGTGGTGGTTACGGGATATTCTTCGCAGCGAAAAAAGGATATTACCGGATCGGTATCCGTAGTCAAGGTAAGCGATCTGCAGTCCACGCCCGCATCGGATGCCACCACCCAGTTACAGGGACGCGCGGCTGGGGTAGTAGTTGTGAACGACAATGTTCCCGGCAATACGGCCAAGGTCAGGATCAGGGGCTATGCCTCTTTTACCGGCAACGATCCGCTCTATATTATAGATGGTGTTCCGGGCGACCTGTCCATCATCAATCCCAACGATATTGAGTCCATGCAGGTACTCAAGGATGCGGCATCTGCCTCCGTGTATGGAGCGCGTGCGTCAAACGGTGTGATCATTGTTACCACCAAAAAGGGAAAACAGGGACCGGCCAAAGTCAGCTACGATTTTTACTATGGTAACCAGAATCCCGGTAATGGCTATTCGAACCTCCTTGATCCGCAGGAAAATGCCAACCTGATATGGCTTGCCTTGAAGAACTCAGGACAGCCTACATCAAATGGTCAGTATGGAAGTGGCGCCACACCCGTGCTGCCTGACTATATCCTCGCAGGTACCAAGAGCGGGGTGATGAATGGCGATCCCGCTGCTGATCCTGCTCTCTATGATCTGAGCCAGGCCAAACTGGCGGATCCTTCCTATACGCCCTATCTCATTGTGCCGGCTGCCAAGCAGGGTACCAACTGGTTCAAGGCCATGACCCGGAATGCTCCCATCATGAACCATAACCTGACGGTGTCCGGTGGATCGGATCGCAACAAATATCTTTTCGGCCTGAGTTATTTTAACCAGGATGCCATCCTCATCAACAGTTTTTACAAACGCTATACAGCTCGTGCCAATACGGAATTCAACATCAAGAAAGTGATCCGGATCGGGGAAAACCTGCAGCTCACCGCTTCAGAGACCAACGGACCACCCAACGGGAACAATTTTGAGAGCTCACTGTTGACGCTGGCCTACCAGGAACAGCCCATCATTCCGGTATATAACCTCGGCGGCGATTTTGGCGGCAGCAAGGGAGCCAACCTCGGCAGCTTCCGTAACCCCATTGCACTGAGCGAACGGCAAAAAAATAACCGGACCACCAATTTCTACCTGTTTGGAAATATGTATGCGGAGGTGGATTTTCTCAAACACTTTACAGCCCGCAGCAGTTTTGGTGGTGGCAATTACACAGGCAACACCTACAGCTATCCTTATATTGAATATGAGAACTCGGAAAATACAAGGAACATTACTTATTCGGAAGGATATGCCAAATCCACGGAATGGACATGGACAAACCTGCTCACCTATAAAAACAATATTGGTCTGCATGACCTGTCCGTGCTGGTAGGGAGTGAGGCCATCAATTCCAGCGGGAGATCGATGAGCGGCTCCAGGTCGGACTATTTTACCTACACCAACCTTAACTATATCGTGCTGAATTCAGGCGCCGGTACACAGCTGGTGAATGGAAGTCCCTTTACGCCTGCTTCTCTCTATTCCCTCTTCGGAAAACTGGATTATGCGTACAACAGCCGCTACCTGGCCAGCTTCACCCTGCGGCGTGATGGTTCGTCGCGCTTCGGTAATGACAACCGGTATGCCATCTTCCCATCCGTATCGCTGGGATGGCGTATATCCGAAGAAAATTTTATGCGCAACATTACCTGGATCAACGATCTCAAGATCCGTGGAAGCTATGGCAAAATGGGTAACCAGCGGATCCCGCCTGCCAACCAGTTTACACAATTCGGTTCTTCCCAGGGAACTTCTTTCTATGATATAACGGGAAGCAATAGTTCCTCACAATCCGGATTCTTCCTTTCCTTTATTGGAAACTCGGCCGGTAAATGGGAAACGAACGAAACGACCAATATCGGTTTCGATGCGACCTTGTTTGGCGGGAATACGGAAGTGGTACTTGATGTGTACAACAAAAAAACCAATGACCTGCTCTACCCGGTTGAGCAGCCCGCCACCGCCGGGGGAACCGCTTCCGGCAATCCTCCGTTCTTTAACGTGGGCAGCATGAAGAACAGGGGTCTCGACCTGGCCATCACGCAGAGAGGTTATATTGGAGGTCATCGTGGGGTCAAGTTTGATGCCACGCTCAATCTCACCACCTATAAAAACGAAATCACCAGCATTGCTGAAGGAGTGGAATATTTTGATTACAACAGTCCGCTCAATGAAGCCAACCGGGTAGGAGGTGCGTTTACAAGAAATGCA
>DATJYH010000231.1:0-2965 GCA_035499675.1 Puia sp. | reverse complement strand
GCACAAGTTAGAATAATTATTTGGATCGTCGTGTCAGGTTGGTTGACAGAAAATAGTTTACAGACTTTTGAGCTGGCCGTTAATGTATCCCTGTCAACTGTCATCTGTCAACTTCCTCACAATCCCAACACATCCTTCATTCCAAAAATTCCTTTCTTATTCCGCACAAATTCGGCGGCCAGCACGGCGCCGGTGGCAAAGCCTGTTCGGTTATGGGCGGTGTGAATGATCTCCAGGTCATCGATGGGCGAGCTGTAAAGTACTTTATGGGTGCCCGGTGCCGGGTCAATACGATCACTGATGATTTCAAGTTCCCCGGGGTCATCGCTGGTATGATTTACCCACCGTTTTTTTCTGTGGATATTGTCGAGGATTTGTTCTGCCAGGCTTATCGCGGTTCCGCTGGGAGCATCCTTTTTTTGGGTGTGATGGATCTCCGTTACGGCAACATCATATTCGGGATGGGGTTCCATGAGTGCAGCCAGTCGCTTGTTGACCTCAAAAAAAATATTTACACCCACACTGAAGTTGCTGGCGTACAATAGTGCTCCCCCATGCGCCAGGCAGTAATTTTTTGCCTCCCCAAATTTCTCCAGCCAGCCCGTTGAACCACATACCACGGGGACACCGGCCTCCAGGCAGGCCATGACATTGCTAAAAGCACTGTGAGGCCCGGTAAATTCGATAGCCACCTCCGCCCGGGATAGATGGGCTGTATTCAGTTCATCCAGGTTGTCCAGGTCTATTTTCAGCGCAATCTCATGCCCCCGTTCCAGGGCCACCGCCTCAATGGCCCTGCCCATTTTCCCATAACCGACCAGCGCAATTTTCATCTGTATTTTTTTATACACATCCGGCCTGTTGCCCGTTCTGCAACAGGAAGAATTGCGCGGAAAATTAGCACAAAGCATTAAGAGGGCAAAGAAATTCGTGGTGCTAGTTGACCCCGTTGAGGAGTTTGGGTTTGCCTTTGTGGATGTCAAATACAAGACTGATGGAAGCAGTCATATTGGGCCCGGGTACAAAACCGGGTTTTATATGAAAGCTCAGGTCATTGTTGACGTTGAAATCTTTCAGGTGTGCGTCAACGGTAGCATCTACAATCTGCAACCCATAAAAAAGCAGGAAGAACAGCACGGAATAATCCTGGTTTTTTCTGAATTCATTGCGGTAATTGATCAGGCTGTTGGTAGCACCCGCCTCCACCAGCGGGAGCAGTTTCGGGTCTACTGCCGCGAGACTATCGCCGGTACTGCCGTTGATCGTTACATCGAGCGCATACTGGGTTTTCTGGTACCATTCTTTGTTGTAGAAATAAGTGTAAACGGGTATGCCGATGGCTGCATACACAATGGGCAGCTTCCAGTATTTTTTATTGTAGATCTGGCCCAACCCGGGCACAATCGCGGAATAGAGCGTTGCTTTATGCGGGTCGCGGGTCTTTTTTTTGTAGCTGCTGTCCTTGGCGAGGGCCGCGGGTGACTTGGCCGCCAGGTGAGAGGAGTCTTTTTTCAGGGCTGCCAGCGAGTCTTTTGTCTGCGACCAGGCCGGGCCGGATAACAGGGCAAGGCATCCCGCTGTAAAAAAGTAAATGACCGTCTTCATCCATCGCTTAGTTTACGGAAACACCCAACTGGTCCAGCAACTTGTTCAGTTCCTGCAATGAGTAATACTCAATCGAAATACTGCCGTTTCCTTTTTTGTTGTGACTGAGCTTTACCCGGGTGCTGAAATGGGACGCTAAATTATCTTCAATTTTCTTGAATGCGGGTGGCAGCGAAGGTTTTACCGAATCTTTAACAGGGCCCTGGGTCTTGTAGATTTTTCTGACGAGTTCTTCGGTTTGCCTGACCGACAAACCCCTGCTCTTGATTTCACGGAAGAGATAGAGCTGCTTGTCAACGGTATCCACATTGATCAGGGCGCGGGCATGTCCCATTGAAAGTTCGTTGCTGCGAACCGCCACCTGTATGTCGGGCGGCAATTTGAGTAAGCGGGTATAATTGGCAACCGTACTCCTTTCTTTTCCCATTCGTTCAGCGACCTGCTCCTGTGTGTAATTCAGTTCATCCATCATGCGCTTATAGCTCAGTGCAATTTCCATGGCGTTCAGGTCTTCGCGCTGGAGGTTTTCCAGGAGGGCAAGTTCCAGCAACTGCTGGTCGTTGGCGATGCGGATGTAGGAAGGGATATCCTTCAAGTCGGCCATGCGGGCCGCGCGCAACCTCCGTTCTCCTGATATCAGCCGGTATTTTCCCGAAGGCAGTTTTGCGACGGTAATCGGTTGAATGATGTCATGCATGCGGATGGAAGCAGCCAGTTCGCGAAGTGCGTTCTCATCAAAGTCGTGGCGGGGCTGTTTGGGGTTGGTTTCAATCTGCTCCAGCGGAATCCGTAGCACACCGGTAACAGCTTCCATGACGGTGTTTTTCAATTCTCCGCTGGTAGTTTTCAAATCGGTATCGATGCTTTGCAGCAGTGAGCGTATACCTTTTCCCAATGCTTCTTTGTCTTTTTTATGCGGGGTTGTCATGTGTTTTATTTAACAGGCGGCGCAGCAGATGCCCGCCCCCTTAGGCGGCCATTTTGTTCAAATGGCCATGGGCCGGGGCATTTATTCCAGAATTCTTTCTTCCTGTTTTATTTTCGTCATATTGTTTTTCTGCAACACCTCTTTGGCCAGGTTGAGATAGTTGACTGCACCCTTGCTATATGCATCGTATAGAATGACCGGTTTACCCACGCTGGGCGCTTCGCTTATTTTTGAATTCCGGTGGATGATGGTATTGAACACGATTTCATCGAAATGTTTTCGCACTTCGCTGACCACCTGGTTGCATAACCTTAGCCGGCCATCGTACATGGTCATCAGGATGCCCTCAATGGTCAGGCTGGTATTCAGCCGGCTCTGCACAATTTTGACCGTATTCAGGAGTTTGCCCAGGCCTTCCAGGGCAAAAAATTC
>DATJYH010000230.1:0-8788 GCA_035499675.1 Puia sp. | reverse complement strand
TTATCGGCTCACCCATAAAATAGAGTCGGGGAAGTCGACCAATTTTATGGTACTGGCTGCCTGTTTTTTTCTTTGCCTGGCATTCCTGTATCGCGTCAACCGGTTTTCGTTCAGGAAAAAAATCTGGATCAGTGCACTGTTTATACTGAGCCCGATAACAGTGGGTGAATTGATCAGTTATTATGTGGACGAACAATTGTACCTCTGGCTGCTGGGCTATTTGATTACTGCCTATTTTATCATTACGGAGGTCAGGTGGTTCTATTTGCTGACGCTGGCATCCCTGATGATCCTGCTGATCAATTTTAAATTTACCGGTGTATTGTTTGCAGGGATTGCAACACTGGGATTTCTTGCGATACTTCTGTACAACCGACAAAACAAGCTGTTCAAACGTGTTTTTATCACGGCCACGTTGGCCACCGCGGTGGGTATTGCCTGGGCTGGATATTATCCGTATGTCACCAATGCGCTGCACAACGGAAGCCCGTTTTATCCTGTCATGGGGCCTTCGAAAAAGGATATTATCAGCAATGTGTACCCGGAAAGCTTTAAGGACATGAACAGGTTTCAAAAGTTTTTTGTGTCCTTTTTTTCGCACACGGACGAGTTGCGGATTTATGAGGATAAAAATCCAAGGGTGCCGCCCAAGATACCCTTTACATTTAGTAAAAAAGACATCGTCAATGCGCCCAAGCTGGGGGTAAAGATGGCGGGGTTTGGTCCCTTTTTCAGCGGGGCATTTCTGCTTTCGCTCGTTTTGCTGGTTGTACTGATTCGGAAAAACAGGGAGAGGGTTTGGCTCACCAATATCGGCCTGTTGCTGGGTACATTGCTCCTGTCGGTTTTTGCGGTGCCGGAGGCCTGGTGGGCGCGATTGGTACCGCAGTTATGGCTATTTCCGCTGATCATCGCCTATTTAGCAGAGTCTGACAACCGCCGCGCAACGAAATGGCTCAAGGGGATCATCTATATTTCCCTGGCTGTGGATATCCTGCTCGCCTCGCTGATTCTTCCCTGGAACCTGCTGCAAACAGAAGAGGTCAAATATCAAACCGCGCAGTTGAAAGCATCGGGAGATACGTTGAGAGTAGAATTCTCCTATTTTAAAAGCAACCGGATCAGGTTGCGCGAGCATGGAATTCCCTATGTAGAAGAAAAGGTCCCGGATGATCGTGTTGCCTATCTGGTCCGCTCTTCTACCAAATTTGAACAGCCTTCCAACCTGCCTTCACTGCCCCGGCCCTGGTTTCTTTCAATGGTGGATGGGGTGAAGCGGAGAATCAGGAAGTAGTTGACTGATGACAGTTTACAATTGACAGACCGTGGTGTCGGTTTCGCTTTAAGTGGCGTGGAATGCTAGATGTTATTTACTGAAGAAAATCAGGGCCAGTTCGTATCCTTTCAGGCCGAGTCCTGCGATGGTCCCTTTACATTTGGCGGACACATGTGATATCTTCCGGAAATCTTCCCTTGCGTGAATATTGCTGATGTGCACTTCCACTACCGGTGTTTTGATGGCGGCAATGGCATCTCCGATGGCTACTGACGTATGCGTATACCCGCCGGGGTTAAGGATGATGCCGTCAAAAGAGAATCCCGTCTTTTGCAGTTCGTTAATGAGATCTCCTTCCACATTGCTTTGAAAATAGCTGAATTCAATGGAAGGATATTTTTTTGTCAGGCCTTCGAGGAATTGCTCAAAGGTCTGGCTTCCGTACACTTCCGGCTCCCGTGTTCCGAGCAGGTTCAAATTAGGCCCATTGATGATGGCGATTTTCATGCGTGGAAAAGATGGATGCATAAATATAGGGAAAAGATGACAGTGGACAGGATGGGACGGCCGATGATCGATGGCCGTCTTGAGATGGCGGCAGCCTGGCCTGATGCTGCAAACTTTTTTATTCGACAATGGAAAATCATGGCGATCGTCAAGCCTGTCCACGATCATCCTAAAACGGCCATCCACATACTCCACCTAAGGCATATCCGGCAAGCGAAGTCGGCCATCTATAAAAACACCCTCATCATCAGTGCAAACCCCGTATCCTTTTTATCGTTTTCCGTTTTTTTGATGATGTGTACCCCGTTGCTGCTCCAGACGCAGAAGACATCGCCTTTTTTTCTCCGCAGCAATTCCCGTTCAATCTGCGGTACCAGTACCCCTTCCGCCACCCAACCCAGATCGCCCTGTGTGGCGCTTTCACCGCCCATGGAATAGGTTTGCACCAGGTGTTCGAAACTGTCGGAACCGTTTTTGAGTTTATTCAGGATCGCCTGGCTCAGCGAATCCGCAACACGGTATCTGAACACGCTGGTGTCGATATAGATCTGGCTTAATCTGAAGAAAGTGTTCGGCGCCCTGGCCAGGACCTGCACCAGGAATTTGGTTCCGTTTTGTGTATAGGGTCCGTACACTTTTTTCAAGGTGCCGGTATACGCGAGACTATCGGCCAGGCTGGTAAAATGACTGGTCCTGGCTACCTGGATGGTATCAATTTTGAATCTTTTTTTCAGAATATCCTTTACATACAGCGGGCTGTTGGGGGATTTTTCTATTTCTGTCTTCATCTGTGCCACCGTCATTGTTTGGGTGGGTGCAGACAAACCGGTCAGCATCAGGAGAAAAAGACAAGTGGTCCACTTCATTGGCGTCAGTTGAGGTGCAAATATAGGGGCAATATGGGATGGCCTGAGGGGCAGCCGTTGATTTACAGCGTTCGACTGTTAAAATTGCACCAGAGCGTCCTTTGATCCGCCCGAAAATCATAAATTGGAATGATTTTCGTTCCGTATAGAGGCGGACAACTACCTATGACACGTTTTCTCTTTATACTGCTTTTATGCTGTTCCCTGCAGGGGTTTTCCCAATGGAAAAGCTATATGATTGGCGTGAAAGGTGATACCCTGAACAAAGTGGATTACAAAGGCCAGAAACAGGGCAAATGGGTCAATCATTTCGATGAAGTGCGCGGTGAGCCCGGATTTGAGGAAGAGGGGGAATACAGGAACGACAGGAAGGAAGGTTTTTGGCGATTATATAGCCTGAGCGGAGACCTCACCGGCATAGAAAACTATCGCTGGGGGAACAAGGATGGCGTTTGCCAGTATTTTGCCCGTTCCGGGGCATTGATCCGCGAAGAAAGCTGGAAAGCCCTGAATCCCGATAAACTTTACGACACCCTTCAGATCGAAGACATCGATCATCTCGATACCTACAAAACAGTCATTGTAAAAAATGAAGGAGCAGGCATCAAACACGGGACCTGGAAATATTACGATCCTTCCTCTGGTATGATCATCAAAACTGAAGACTACACACTCGGAAAACTGGAAGTACACGCCAAATCCGCAGTTGTTCCCGATTCCACCTCCACTACGGCCAAGTCGGTGGCCAAACCCAAAGAAGTACAGGATTTTGAAAAAAAGAATGCCGGTAAAAAGAAGATTCATGTAAGGGACGGTGCTACCGGGTATTGATTTTCCGCAATAAATATTGATTTATCTCAATGCTTCAGCGGCAACTTATATAGCCACGGAAACATTTGCTGTTCTTCCATCGGCCTCCAAAACAAAAATTTGGACAGCTGCCCACCATGCTATATTTTTGATATCAAAATAATATCATTTTAAATAAAGTTTTATGGAAAAGATCATTAAACCTGTGTCTGGATTTTTCATGTTGTTGGTTTCTCTCTTGTTGCTCATCGTTGCCATATGGCTTTTTGTATCAGGCAATGAGGGGCATAACAGCGCGGATGGTTTATATGGCGCCATTGTGATGCTGGCCTTTATTTTTGTAACCAAGGGCATCATGATCGTGAACCCCAACGAAGCGCGGGTACTCACTTTTTTTGGGAAATATGTCGGCTCTGTGAAGGAAAACGGGTTGTTATGGGTAAACCCGTTGTTCAGGTCGATCAGGATTTCATTGCGTTCCCAAAACCTGGAGGGCTCGCAGTTAAAGGTAAACGACAAGATGGGAAACCCGATCGAGATTGCCGCCGTGATTGTATGGCAGGTCAGCGACACCTACCGGGCCTGTTTTGAAGTGATGAATTATTCCCAGTATGTAAAAATTCAAAGTGAAGCAGCGGTACGGCACCTGGCTTCGAGTTGCGCGTATGACCATCTCGAAGACGAACATGCAGAGTTCACCCTGCGCGATGGCGGTGACAAAGTGAATGAACTGCTGGAAAAACAACTCAACGAACGACTGGCGCCCGCGGGCATCATCATCAAAGAGGCCAGGATCACACATCTCTCCTACGCACTTGAAATTGCAGAAGCCATGCTGAAAAGGCAACAGGCGCTTGCCATTGTATCCGCCCGTTTTAAGATCGTGGAGGGTGCGGTTGGCATGGTGGAACTGGCATTGGAACAATTGTCCAGGAAGGGTATCATTACACTGGATGAAGAAAAGAAGGCTGCCATGGTGAGCAACCTGATGGTGGTGCTTTGTGGTGAAAAAGCTGCTACGCCCGTGATCAACACAGGCACTTTGTATCAATAATATTCCAGCCGGCAAACATGGTTAACAAAAAAAGTTTTGTCCTGCGCATGGATGAGGAAATGTTCAGGGCCCTTGAAAAATGGGCCGCAGATGAGTTTCGCAGCGTCAACGGGCAAATTGAATGGCTGATCAACCAGGAATTGCAGCAAGCGGGCAGGTTGAAGAAAAGCAAGGAAGAAAAAACGACCCGGCCAGACAAAGAAAAAAAATAAATCCGGAAATTTCTTCCGGATTTATTTGCGTGTTCAGATGAAACATGAATGTTATTTCGAACATCGGAAGTCTTCATTCACTTTGCCCAATTCCTTCCAAACAGGCGCACTGAACGAATTTTCCGCCACTTCTATCAATACAATTGTTTTTGTCCGGTCGCCGCAATCCTTGATATGTATTTTGAAATACAGTTCGCCCGACTGCCGGGTCACCTGTGCATCATAAATAAATGCAGTGGCATAATAGGTCTCCAGGTCGCCCTTGAGCGTGGCAGTTCGCTGGATTAGTACGGACGCCGGTTTAAACAAAGAGGTATCCTGTTTGTCGGCCAGTATCCTTCTCCAGGTGAGCCCGCTGTAATATGCTTCCAGCGTATCTTTTAAAGAGGTTTCATTGAAGGCGACCGAGTCGTTGATCCACCATACAATGGCATAGGCCCATTTCTGATAACTGGTGGAATCACCCCATCCGGGCGCAAAACGCAGTTCTTCAAAACCATCAAATGTAATAGAGGGGGCAAAATCGGGGGGGAAGATGATCATTTCCTTGGTCCAATCTGCCGGTGCATTAAATACAAACGGTTTTTCCAGGTGATCCGGGTAAAAATGCAACCGGTCCTTGACCCATTGTACAAAATCGATCTCGTCCACAATATTCCAGGAATGCGGGTTGCGCTGGCCGTTGCTTCTCCGCCCTTCAATTTTTGATGAAACAAATTCCGCGTTGCTGTTGCCCATCAACACCAGCCGGTTTACAAGTTCGGAAGCGTTGAGCATATTCGTTTCGTAAAGGCTCCGGCGCCGGTTCTGAATATACCAGTTAACGTCTACATCATGATAGCTTCTATACGCGACATCCTTGAGAAATTTTTCATTACCCGGCTCCTTGCTTTTTGCATAGAACGGTGACACGGCTTTGTATTTATGTGTGTCCTTATCGGGATCGCCCAGTTCTTTCTTAAAATTTTTGACGATGAGCCGGTTTTCACTCAACCAAAATCCCGGGTAATTTTTCTGTATGTCCCGTTCGGAGGATTGATAAAGCCCGATCAGGTCGATGGGTGCGTCTATATCAAATACTGCGGAGGGCAATACCGGGTAGTCGGCCGGGCTTTCCCGGCAAAGTTCGGCATAGCGCAGCGCGATGGTGCCGCCCGACGACATGCCGCCTACCACAAACTGGTTCTTCTTTACGTGAAAGTTGGTCAGTATGTCGGAGCAGATTTTGTTGAGCAGGGCAATCATGGATGAATCGGCAAACATCCTTTTCCCGGTAGGCACACAAACGGTCAGGATTTCATTGACGGACGCAACGTTGTGTATCTTGGTTTCAGACAGGAAGCCATCGGCTGTGCCGCCATAACCATCAAGCAGGATCAACACGCCCTGTATGCGTGTGGTGGACGGCCTGATCACATCATAGTATCCATAGGTGGAGTCATTGTTGTCGAACCAAACCTTTTCTGCCTGCTGGCTTTTCGCGGAAAATGCCAGGCACGTCGCAAAAATGCAGGTGATAAAAAGTTTTTTGATCATAAGAATGTGTTTTGTTTTTGGGTTGAGTATAAGCCGGCCGTGAATATACAGAAATGTGGGTTTCCGGGGAGCCGGTACCGGGTAAAATAATTTAGGGAAAGCTGGTTAAACGAACATGCAAAACAAAGCCATGGTAGGTTATCCATGGCTTTGTTGCTGATGATTATATTGTTGTCAGAATGCCTTTTTATCTTTTTCCGCGGCCTTCTGCATCGGGTTATTGGCGTTGGGTGTGGCGCGCATTGTTTGCTGTTTGGCTTTGAACACCTGGAATTTGGTTAGTTCAGGTGCTTTGGGCCAGCTGTTGTTGCTTTCATCAATATCCGCGGTTTCGCGCATGGGGTCTAATTTGATGGTGCTTACTTCCTTGTCTTTGACGAACACCTTGGTGACCTTGGTTTCATTGAGCCTCCATACCTGGGCCGGGATGCGGTCAATTTCCTTACTGCCATCCTTATAGGTCCATTCGATGATGATGGGCATGGGCAGTCCACCCTTATTGCTTACCTGCAACTCGTAGATATTCTTTCCAGCCAATGCCTGGCGCGTGGAGTCGTCCAGCGGCGCATCATATTGCAGTACATGCTGCGGATAGGTGGCCGTGTCATAGGGAGCTAATCCCCTGTCGTATTTCCAGTAAAAATCACGCAGGGAGGTATCCGCATCGGTGAGGAAGGTAATGTTCTTATCCTGTCGGTTGCGAATTTTGGAAACATCCTCAAAAGCATTGACCTGGGGCTTTGCCAGTTTTAGCATCCGGACCGTGTCTATTTTTTTGGGTGCGTTGTCGAGGTCGGCCTTCATCCATTTTACGCTATCCAGTGAAAGATCCACGGGGTCGGTGCCATAAAACCAGCCTCTCCAGAACCAGTCGAGATTCTCCCCGCTGGCATCGCTCATGGTGCGGAAGAAATCGGCCGGGGTGGGATGTTTAAAAGCCCAGCGACGTGCATATTCCTTAAAGGCATAATCGAACAATTCTCGCCCCATGATGGTCTCCCGCAGGATGTTCAAACCGGTGGCCGGTTTGGAATAGGCGTTGGGGCCAAACTGCACAATGTTTTCAGAGTTCGTCATGATCGGCTCCAATTGATCCTTGGGCAGCTTCATATAATCCACAATGG
Organism: Puia sp.; assembly: GCA_035499675.1. Lineage (GTDB taxonomy): Bacteria > Bacteroidota > Bacteroidia > Chitinophagales > Chitinophagaceae > Puia. Next base: position 1,403 of record DATJYH010000230.1, on the reverse strand, counting down.
TATAAGCCGGTCCGCGGCGGGTCGGGAATTTGTTGTCGTATAATTCTTCCGTAAGGTATTCTACAAAGGTGTTCAGGCCTTCATCCATCCAGGTCCACTGCCGTTCATCGCTGTTGACGATCATGGGGAAGAAGTTATGCCCTACTTCATGGATCACCACGCCCAGCATGCCGTACTTGGTCGCTTCGCTGTACGTACCGTCTTTTTCCGTACGACCAAAGTTGAAGCATATCATCGGGTATTCCATACCGTTAGCAGCCTCTACGCTCTGGGCCACGGGGTAGGGGAAGGGGATGCTGAAATGTGAATAGGTCTTGATGGTATGGGCCACCACCTTGGTGGAAAATTTGCGATACAGCCCATAGGCCTCCTTTCCGTAGTAGCTCATACACATCACTTTTTTTCCTTCCACATAGGCCGGCATACCGTCCCAAATGAATTTGCGGCTGGATCCCCAGGCAAAATCGCGTACGTTGTCGGCTTTGAATATCCAGGTCTTGCGAGCCTTGCTTTTGTTGACTTCGGAAGCCTTTGCTTCTGCCAGGGTAACAATCTCAACAGGTTCTTTGGCAGACTGTGCCTGTTGCCAGCGGGCATATTGTGCAGGCGACAATACCTGCTGGTAGTTCTGGCATTCACCTGTTGCGCCCACTACGTGGTCGGCGGGCACGTTCATCTGTACTTTGAAGTTTCCAAAAGTCAGCGCAAACTCACCACGACCTGTGAACTGGTGGTTCTGCCATCCCTGGAAGTCGCTGTATACGCAAAGCCGCGGGTACCACTGCGTCATCGTAAAAAGATAGTTCCCGTCTTCGGGGAAATACTCGTATCCGCCGCGTCCTCCATATTTCATCCGGTCGCTGATATGGTAGTTCCATTCCACTTTGAACGTGAATTTCTGTCCCGGTTTCAGCACGGTGGGAAGTTCCACGCGCATCATGGTTTTGTTGATGGTGTATTTGAGTGGTTTGTCGAGCGCATCGGTGAGCTTGACAATATTATCCCCGTAGTCGTTGGGTTTTGTCTGCCTCTCCATATTATTGATCGCCTGGTCGCTTACTACACCTGGCAGGCGGCTGCCATTCTGGTAATTGGCGTTATTGGAAGAACTGTGCTCGTTTTCATCCAACTGAAGCCAGAGATAGGTCAGCTCGTCGGGAGAGTTGTTAAAATAGGTGACGGTCTCACTTCCGGAAAGACGCAGTTTGTCTTCATCGAGGTTGCATTTGATGTCATAGTCACAACGTTGTTGCCAGTACTTTGGACCGGGAGCCCCGCTGGCCGTGCGATACTCGTTGGGTGTCGGTAAAATGGTTCCCAGCTGCTCAAACTTATTTCCGTGGTTGGAGCCGGGATTGTTCTGGATGTTCTGTGCATACAAACTGCTGCTGATGACAAGCAGC
>DATJYH010000229.1:0-3933 GCA_035499675.1 Puia sp. | reverse complement strand
GCCAGAGGACAAAGCTGTTCAAGGAGCAGGAGCAGATGCGGATGTGCTGGCCGGGGCAAACCTGAATCCTTCACAAGGCCCCACAAGAAAGCTCCGCTTGATTTTTAAGCCTTACCAGCTGGACTGGGACGATGGCGAGATCTATTAATCCTTGGCTATCTTATCATAGCTTGCCACCAGCCCCTTGATCAGGGATGAACTGAACCCCCGATGTTCCATTTCATTCAGCCCCGCAATGGTGCATCCCTTGGGCGTGGTCACTTTGTCGATTTCCTGTTCAGGATGGGCCCCGCGTTTTAACAACAATTCGGCCGCTCCCTTTACCGTTTGGGCAGCGATGAGGTTGGCGGTAGCCGCATCAAAACCGATCTCAATCCCACCCTGTATGTTGGCCCGGATATACCGCATCGCAAAAGCGGTGCCGCAGGCCCCCAGCACCGTAGCCGCATCCATCAGCTTTTCATCAATCTTCACCACCTTGCCCAGCTGGTTAAAAATGTCCTGTACGTATTGCCATTGTTCTTCGTTTACATCCCGGGCCGACATACAGGTCATACTTTCCTGTATGGCAATGGCTGTATTCGGCATGGCCCTGACGATCGGGACCTTTTTCCCCAAAACTTCTGTAATATGTCCGATGCTGATGCCCGTTACCACGGACACCAATACATGCCGTTCTTCCCTGAACTCTTTTTTTAACGCGCCGAGCACATCCTCCACCTGGAAGGGTTTAACTGCCAGGATCACCAGGTCCGCGTAGCGAACAGCTTCTTCGTTCTTGTCGCTAACCATGACGCCCTTTCTTTCCAGCGCATGTAGTGTTTCGATGTGTCGTTTGGTAATGAGGATATGCTTGGGCAAAACAAACCCGCTTTGTATCAATCCTTCCGCAATTGCAGTGCCCAGGTTTCCCCCGCCAATGATGGCAATTTTCATATTCATTTTTGTCTTTTGAATGTACGTGTGCGGAACTAAATTAGATAAAAAAGGTATAGCGGATGGGAATCCTTTGTAAGATTTGTATCAGTTTGAGAAATCGGGTCCGTTAAATTCTCAATCCGGCTCGTATAAATTTTACCGTCAGGTTTGCTATTTCGCTGCGACAATTTTGTAAAGTCTGCCGCTGTTTCCCGAGGGCCCCTCTACTCCGGATGTGAGCAGGTAGATTTCACCACTCAGATCCTGGCCGAGACTTTTCAAAAATTGTCCAATATCAGAAGGATAACTTTTCAGCTTTAATTGGCTGTAAGGCCAGGGGCTGACATTCGCGGGGGTTGTAATATACAGCCTGGCATTTGCATTTCCATCCTGGGAAAGAATGCCGAAAATATACTGACCCTGCAAACCGGGCAACAGGCTCCCCCTGTATACATGGCCGCCGATGATGGCTATGCCAACTCCTCCACCCTTGGGATTTGCCCGGTTCACCAGTTCAATGACGGGATCGGTCAGTGGTTTTCCGGCAGTATCCACCGAAGGACAACCGGGCCGTTCACTTAGGTCGTTGTCGGTGCTGAAACAATGTGATCCTTCCTTCACATTCCACCCATAATTGCCACCCTTGGTCACCAGGTCAATTTCTTCATAAAGCGACTGTCCCACATCGCCTGCAAAAAGTTGGTGGGAGCCACCCATATCAAATGAAAAGCGATAAGGATTCCTAAAGCCGTAAGCATAGATTTCCGGTTTGGCGGCAGTTCCGACGAACGGGTTGTCTCCCGGAATCGCATATGGATTACCGCTATTTACATCAATACGGAGGATATTTCCCAGCAGGTTTGCGTAGATGTCCTGTCCGTTACCACCTGCATTGACCAGGTACCAGTCCGGCACATGACCCGGGCCAACATCATCCTTGTTGCCGCCGTCACCGATAGAAATGTAGAGAAATCCATCCGGACCAAAAGCGATGGTCCCACCGTTATGATTGGATTGTGGATGATCTGCTTCCAGCATTACTCTTTCAGAGCCCGGGTCGGCCGCATTGACATTTGATGCAGAGACCGTGAACTCAGAAATTCTTGTAAGGTTGTCCCAGGAGGACCCGGGTTCCGGTCCGCCGCTATGTGGAGGCGCCGTATAAAAGAGATAAAATTTGCCATTCGTCTTAAAATTCGGGTGGAAAGCGAAACCCAACAATCCCCGCTCGTCATAACCACCATTCAGCGCGACCATCTTGCCGGAAATGTCTATAAAAGGGGTTGTGCTTTTGGTCCCATCTGGCTGGATAATCCAAATCTTACCGACCTGGTCGGCGATGAACAGTCTTTTTGTGCCATCCGGCGGCTCGGCCAATGCGATCGGTGAAACCAGGCTGTCAATGATCATTTGTAAGTCAGCAGTTGAATCCGCGACAGTCCCGGAGTCATTGTTTTTATTACTATTGTTCTTTTTACAATCGCTGAAAAACAGCAGGGAAAAGCTAACCAGCAGCAAGCCCGGATAGAATGCGCGAAGTTTCATGTGCTTCAGTTTTATTCGTTACAAAACGCGTACGGGGTATGCGGGGCTGTGATCAAACGGAGCCATTACGAATATGAACGAAAATCCTTTCCCGGTAGTTGCCCGCAGTATGCGGGAAAATCAGTCCAGCAGATCAATTTTCGAGAGGCGATTCCCTGAAAATCAAATTTTACAGGATCCTGAATGCTGGATTTAAAACAGCACTTCATTGCTGAAAATGGAGGCAATCAACTAAATGCGGTGCAAGATTAAGACCCTCGCTGCCAGGAAAAGAAATATTTCTATGCCGCCTGGAATCCCGCCCGCAAACCGGACATCCTTTTTGTCCCGCTTCCCGCCCTGTTCACAGCCATCCTGCTATGCGATTCAATACCGCTTTCCTTTGGCGAGGTAATTTCTTACGTAGTCATCGATCCCTTTTTCGAGCGAATAAAACTCGTCCACATACCCAACATGGCGGAGTTTTTCCATATTGGCTTCGGTGAAGTACTGATAAGTGTCGCGGATATCCTCTGGTATATTGATATACTCAATCACGGGCGGCCTGTCCAGCCCGGCAAAAGTGGCTTTCACCAGGTCATTGAAGGACCTTGCCTTGCCCGTACCGAGATTATAGATGCCTGAAGCAGGTTGTCGTTGCATAAGCCAATAACAGACCTTCAACACATCTTTTACATAAATAAAATCCCGGAGCTGCATGCCGTCCTGGTAGTCGGGCCGATGGGACCGGAACAACTTCACCACGCCGTCCTTTTGTATCTGGTTAAACGCATGAAAGATGACGCTTGCCATGCGTCCTTTGTGATATTCGTTGGGCCCATATACGTTGAAGAACTTCAGCCCGGCCCAAAAACCCGGTGTTTCTTTTTGATGTAAAACCCACTTGTCAAACTCATTTTTTGACACACCATAGGGGTTCATTGGTTTGAGCAGGTTTACAATGTCGTGACGATCGTTGTAGCCAAGTTCCCCATTGCCATAGGTCGCCGCTGAAGAGGCATATACCAGCGGAATCTTGTGTACCGTACAATATTGCCATACCTTTTTGGAATATTCTACATTGAGGTGCTGGTGTATCGCATAGTTGAATTCCGTGGTGTCGGTCCGGGCGCCGATGTGAAAACAAAAATCGATCCGGGGACTGTTGGTGAACAGCCACTCGAAAAATTTTTCCCGTTCGATCTTGTGGCTGAATTTTTTGCCTTCGTAATTGGGTGTTTTATCGGCGCGGCTGAAATCATCTACCAGGACAAGGTTCGTATAGCCGCGGTAGTTCAGGTATTCCACGAGGCAGCTGCCGATAAAGCCGGCCGCCCCGGTCACCACTATCATTGCTTTTTTATCCATTCAGGTGTTGCGATCTGTTCTTCGATTCTATTGTTATAAATTACTCAGGGCCGTATCGGATTCCGTTCCGGCCAACAGCTGTTCGATGGCTGTATCATATTTCTCTTTCCAGGAACCGATCCA
>DATJYH010000228.1:0-5049 GCA_035499675.1 Puia sp. | reverse complement strand
TTTCATAAAGTTTTTGTGCAAGTACCATGGTGCGGCTCACCGAGTAGCCCAGTTTCCTGGACGCTTCCTGCTGCAGGGTGGAAGTGGTAAAGGGCGCCGCCGGCGATTTCTTTCCCGGTTTAACCTGTATGTCGGTAACCGTATATCCTGCACCGATACAGCTCTTCAGAAAATCATCGGCCGTTTCTGCCGAATTAAATTTTTTTCCTTCTGCCGAAAATTGTACCTGTTTGTCGCTGATGTCTTTCGCGGAAAAAACCGCTTCTATTTTGAAAGAGCTGACGGGTGTGAAGGCATTGATCTCTCTTTCCCTTTCGGCGATGATCCTTACGGCAACACTTTGTACACGGCCTGCGCTCAGGTTATTTTTCACGCTCATTTTGCGCCACAATACCGGGCTGAGCTCAAATCCTACAATGCGGTCGAGGATACGACGAGCCTGCTGCGCGTCCACCAGGTGCATATCGACCGTGCGGGGTTTTTTGACGGCCGACTGGATCGCCGGCCTGGTAATTTCATGGAATACGATCCGTTTGGTGGTTTTGGGATCAAGGCCCAATACCTCACACAGATGCCAGCTGATGGCTTCTCCTTCGCGGTCCTCATCCGTTGCGAGCCATACTTCGCCTGATTTCTTCGCAAGGCTTTTTAGTTCCTTGACCACTTTTTGTTTGTCTTCCGGGACAATATATCGGGGCTTGTAGTTATTCTTGATATCGATGCCCATGTCCTCTTTTTCGAGGTCACGGATATGACCATAGCAACTCTTCACCTCAAAATCTTCTCCAAGGATTTTTTCGATGGTCTTGGCTTTCGCAGGGGACTCCACAATCAATAAATTCTTAGCCATAGTAGCGTCAAAATGATTTAAAACAACCTTGCTGGGCTGCAATTTTACAGTATAACAGCGAAAGTAAAAAATTGGTGCTCATGCAGCATACGGTTAAAAACCCTTTTCAGTTGCGGCTTGCGGCAGACATCAGGTCATTCAAGCTGTTTTAAAATCGTCGTATTTAAAAGATTAACAGCCTGCTATTCCCGGTTAACAAATAACTTGAAAAGCTAATCTATACAACGGAAAAACTGCGAAGAAAATATTTTGTTTGCGCTGTGGCCGTTGTGACAGCAGGCTGTTGTATTCGCAAAATATTCTAACTTGAGGCATTAATCTGACTGCATTGGACCGATATTACAATATTTTTCCGTTGGGTGATGCCGCGGCCACCATTGATTTCGGAAACGCAATCAGCCGGGAAGCAAACAAAAAAGTGCAGCGCATCCGTCAATGGTTTGCGGATCACCCGTTTAAAGGCTTGAAAGATGTTATTGCGGCCTATAGCTCACTCTCTGTTTTTTATGATCCCCTGTCTGTCAAAATGAATTATGCGCTTCCGGGAACCGTGTTCGATTTTGTGCAGGCGAAACTGGAAGAAGGTTGGCGTCATGCTTCTGAAGTCCCGCTGACCGGGCAGGGAGACCTTGTGGAGATACCTGTTTGTTATGACGGGTCGCTGGCGCCTGATCTGGCCTTTGTGGCGTCAACCAATCATTTGTCGAAGGAAGAGATCATAGAACTCCACACCGCTGGTTTATATTATGTATATATGATCGGCTTCCTCCCGGGCTTTTCCTATATGGCGGAAGTGGATCCCCGCCTCGTGATTCCCAGGAAATCCGTGCCGGTGCAGGTGGCGGCAGGGAGTGTAGGTATTGCCGGTAGTCAAACCGGTATTTATCCGCTGAGTTGTCCCGGCGGCTGGCAGATCCTGGGAAGAACGCCCTGGCTGATGTTTGACCCCGCTTCGGTTAACCCTTCCCGTTTGAAGCAGGGCGACTGTGTGAGGTTTTACAGGATCAGCCGGGAAGAGTATGAGGGGAGGCGGGAGTTGGGAGCCGGGATTCAATAGTTCCGCCTGCTCCGCCTGAGGCGGATTCGGCAGACACGGTCAGCCATCACCATACGGCCATCGGAGTGGTCACTTGAAAATAATTACGAAACCTAAACCCACATGAGCATTTCTATCATCAAACCCGGTTTGCTGGATACCTTGCAGGACCTGGGACGTTTCGGTTATGCCAACTGGGGAGTTAATCCTGGCGGGATGATGGACGTATATGCGGGAACGGTAGCCAACATGCTGGTGGGGAATTGCTGCAGTGAAGCTGTTCTTGAGGTCCATTTTCCCGGTCCGCAGATCCTTTTTGAGCAAAACGCACTGATATCCATTACAGGCGCTGATTTTTCCGCCATGCTCAATGATGAGCCGCTTCCTTCCTGGCAGCCGGTGGTGGTGAGAAAAAATACCGTGCTCCATTTTCCCAAACTGGAATGGGGTGCGCGCTGCTACCTCGCCGTACACGGCGGGTTCCAGGTGGAAAAATGGTTGGGCAGCTATTCCACCAGCGTCAGGGCAGCCGCCGGCGGTTTTCATGGAAGGGCGTTGCAAAAAGGGGATGAGCTGTCCTCCAAGGAGAACAGTATCTATTTCGCCGGCTGGTTAAAAGAGGAAAAGATCATGCGCGTGCTGCCCTGGCGTATCAACAGCGAAAAAGTATACCGGCTGCCACATGAAATATTCGCGGTGAAAGGATTTGAGTGGGAAAAACTCACCGAGGGGTCGCGATACGGTTTTGAGGAAAATAATTTTATCATTCATCCATCCTCTGATCGCATGGGTTACCGGTTAAAGGGTGCATCACTCGAAATGGAAGAGAAATGCGAACTGGTTTCTTCGGGGGTCAGTTTTGGTACCCTGCAGTTACTGCCGGGATCAGAAATGGTGGTGCTGATGGCCGATCACCAGACCGCCGGAGGCTATCCAAGAATTGCGCACGTGGTAACGGCCCATCTCCCTAAACTGGCCCAATTGAGACCCAGCGACTGCGTACAGTTCAACCTGATAGATATAGAAACTGCCGAGGCCATGTATTTTGAACAGCAACGGGAGCTCAACATCATCAAACGTTCCTGCCAGGACCATTTAAACGCGATGGTATGTTTCAGGTAGACCTGAACTGTGATATGGGCGAAGGATATCCGAACGATGAGACCCTGATGTCCTATATCAGCTCCGTCAATATTGCCTGTGGTGGTCACGCAGGGGATGCCGCCAGTATGCGGCGTTGTATTGAGTTGGCAAAGGAACAGCGGGTGGCGGCGGGGGCACATCCATCCTACCCCGATCGTCTGCATTTTGGCCGCGAAGCGATGAAACTGTCAGCACGGGAGGTTTACAACCTGGTGCTGGACCAGGTACAAACACTTGCTGGTATCGCTTCTTCATGCAAGTATACGTTGACCCATGTTAAACCACATGGAGCTTTGTACAACAGCGCAGCAAAAGATCCACACTTATCACATGCCATTGCCGGGGCCGTATATGACATCGATCCCCGGCTCGTGCTTTTTGGATTGTCAGGCAGTTGCCTGTTGCAGGAAGCCGCTGCGATCGGGTTGCCCGTATTTCACGAGGTCTTTGCCGACCGGACCTACCAGGAAGATGGCAGCCTGACGCCAAGGTCGATGGAAAATGCCCTGATTACAGACGCTATGCAATCGTTGCAACAGGTATTGCAGATGATTACCCGGGGAACGGTACAGACCCTGGGCGGAAAAGAAATATCCATTGTGGCGGATACGGTTTGTATACATGGCGACCACGCCGGGGCAGTTTCTTTTGCCAAATTGCTGCGCCATGCCCTGGAGGAACAGGGTATCCGGATAAAATCGTACCGGGAAACCTTGTCCTGAAAAGAAGTATTCCAAACAGTTCCGATCAAAGTGGCCGGCAGAAAGCCGAATTCTTTTAGCTTTTCTTTTGCAATTTCCGGAAGCAATCCTCGTTTTCCTTTTGTTCCCGCTTCCATCTTTATCAACCTTTTTATTTACTCTAATTGCACATTTTATGGCTGCTTCTTTAAACGGCGGGCAGAATGGCCTGTATACTTATGACCAATTCAGCGGGAAGAAAAAAAATCGTGATACACATTTTTTATGGTGGTGCGCGGGCGCACACCAGGAGCTGCTGAAAGAATTTCCTTCGGAACATACCCGTTACGCGGGTCTTGGGGGTGTAGTGCTTGCCACCTTTGTGCTGGCATCTATCTCTGCAGGTTATGCGATTTACAGTGTGTTTGACAACCCGGGCTGGGCGGTTGTATTTGCCATTACCTGGGGTCTTATCATTTTCAACTTTGACCGTTTCCTGATTTCCACCATGCGCAAATACGGGGTGTCGCCCGGCAAACAGCTGTGGATGGTCCTGCCGCGTATTGTGCTGGCCCTCCTCATCAGCATCACCATCGCCCGGCCACTTGAACTAAAAATTTTTGAAAAAGAGATCGATGTTAAAGTGGCTGCGAACCGGCACAGGAAGATCCTTCTGAACGACAGCCTGCTTCAGTTGGAAAACAATCGCGTTCTATCTGCGGCCGATGGGGAACGCGCCCGGCTGCTTGCACGCAAAGGGTCCATAGAAGACACCCTGCGACGCCTGCAACAGGCTTATGTGGACGAAGCCGACGGAACGGGCGGCTCGAGACAGCGTGGCATAGAAAAACTTACGCGGCTCAAACAGGATGCCTACCAGGCCGCCGGTCTCCAGTTTGGTCCCGAGCTGCTCCAGCTGGGAAAACAGATCGGTTACCAGGACAGCATCCTGAATAACGTCAAAGCCAATACGGAAACAAAACGTAAACAATATGAGTCGTTGCTCACGGAGAAAGTTGGCTTCCTGGAACGGAACAAGGCACTCTCCGATCTTACCTCGGAGGAGGGCAGCGTGTTTTGGGCCACCCTGTTTATTTCCCTGCTTATCATCCTCATTGAAACGGGACCGATACTCTCCAAACTCATCATGCACGCAGGGCCTTATGATGTGGCGCTGGCAAGGACGGAGTTACTTCAAATGGCCCAATCTGAGAATGACATGCGGAAGGACAAACAGTTGTTGTTCGACCGGCTGGAAGGCTTGTACAAACGGAAAAAAGAGATGTCGGACCAAATGCTCGACAAACTAAAAGCCCTGCAACAAAAACATATTGATGAAG
>DATJYH010000227.1:0-6279 GCA_035499675.1 Puia sp. | reverse complement strand
GTCCAGGTTGATGCTGGGCTGTGCCACGCCGAATTTGTCGATCCTGTTCCGCAATACCTGGAAGGTTTGTTTCATGGCAGCCGTGGCCTGGTCGCGGATATAACTGAGCACCTGTCCGTCGGAGGATTCAAATTTCAATTTGTTGCGGTTGCTGTTGGCAAAGAGCGGGGCCAGCTGTCCCGTGGGATTAACTTCCTTATAAGCTTGCGCAAAGAGATCGATAAAATTAGCACCGCCGCTGGTCAGCTTTTTTTGCTGAGCCACCTGGATCGCCTTGAGCAGCATCGGGTCGCGGGGATTATTGGCCAGGCCTTTGATCAGTCCGTCCAGTGCGATATCGAGCGTAACGGCGATACCTCCTTGCAGGTCGAGGCCCAGCAACAATTCACTTTCCTTGGATTTCTGGTAGCTGGTGCCCCACCAGGTGATCTTAGTATCCCGGGTGCTGTCCAGTAATCTTCTCAAACGGGCATGGTATATTTCGTCGAGCGAGTCCCGGTAAAGAGCCTGCTGTTCTTTGTCGGACGGATATTTTTTTTCGGGAGAAAGGTAGAGGTTGTTCACATAGCGTTTCGCTTTGTCCTCCATGGCTTTTTCATGTTTGTTGACAAACCAGGTGAAGGAAAGCTGGTACAGGGAAATGGTAATCAGTAATACAGCAAAGATGCTAACCAGGGCTCTCATTGGCGTTCGTTTATTTTTAAGAGCGGCAAAGATAAGTTTTACAATTGATAAATAACAATAAGGAAATCAGAATATTTCGACCCCTAAAGGCTTGATAATCCTGCATATTTTCCGTTTTTCATTCCTTATTTTTGAAGCAATTCTTTCTGCATGAAATTGAGCCTGTTTTGTTGTTTTTGGTTGCCTTTGTTTTTTAGTGCCTTGCCCGGAAGAAAGGGGGTTGACAGTTTACAGATGACAGATAACAGACCTGGGATGACCGATGGCCGATGGCCGATGGCCGTCCGCTGGCAAAGGTCCCAAAATAATTTCCAACAGGTTGCAGATCCCGCCCGCATCCCGCATGCCGCATCAATGACGCCCGACTCCGGACTGCCCACTCAGGCAGACACCGTTTTCCTCGAAAACCTGCTAAAACAATATCCCCGGTATTTTGATGCCATACTCCGCAACCGGGATTCGCTGCAGGTCCAGATCATCTATACCCGTATCGACCGGGATGCGGCCAACCGTCCTTCTTTTTCGGATTTTTATTTCCATGTTCAGCCGGAACGCTATTTCTACCCGGCCTCTACCGTTAAACTGCCGGTCGCCCTCCTGGCCTTACAAAAACTCAATGAACTGCGCCTGCCCGGGCTCAACCGGAACAGCAGCATGGTAACCGAAGCTGCTTACAGCGGACAAACGGCGGTGTTCAACGATCCCACCACGCCCGACGGCAGACCTACCATTGGCCAATATGTGAAAAAAATATTCCTCGTGAGCGACAACGATGCCTTTAACCGGCTCTACGAATTCCTGGGACAGGACTATATCAACGACCAACTTCACCGGATGGGGTATGGCGATGTACAGATCCTGCACCGGCTGGAAGTAGCGCTGACGCCAGATGAGAACCGGCATACCAATCCTGTCACCTTCTACGACCCCGCCGGCAAACGTCTTTACCAGCAACCCATGCAGGTAGGCAGCCAGCCACCCGCGGCCAGGCATGACTCCGTGGGGCTCGGCTATTATAACGGTGATGGACAGCTGATAAACCATGCCATGGATTTCTCCGGGAAAAACCGCATCGGGCTGAAGGACCTGCACAACATTCTTCGCAGTATACTTTTTCCCTCCGCTGTTCCGCCTGCGCAGCGGTTCAACCTGAAGGACGATGACTACGAATATGTGCTCCGGTACCTGTCGCAGTATCCCCCGGAATCCAACTATCCGGCCTACGACAGCGCCCAGTATTGGGATGCCTTTTGCAAATTCGTTTACTGGGGATCTGAGAAGGGACCGTTGCCAAAAAATTTCCGCATTTTTAATAAGGTGGGCGACGCATATGGATTTTTGATCGATATTGCCTACGTGGTCGATTTCGACCGCCATATTGAATTCATGGTGAGTACCTCGTTGTATTGCAACAGCGACGGGATCCTGAACGATGATCACTACGACTATGACAGCGTGGGCCTGCCTTTTATGAAGCAACTTGGGAGAACACTGTACGAATACGAGTGCACACGCCCGAGGGAACATACTCCTTCACTGCTCGATTTCAGGATGCGCTATGACAAATAATGCAGTCACAGGATTCGTTAAAAGGACGAACCGGTTTCCTGAAATTAAGTAGCTTCACGCAAATTTTCAGACGCAGCCGGGGACAGCTTCCCGCAATTCATCATTCATGCCAGTATCACCGAAAATGCAGCCGGGGCCATCCGTACGTCAAAGTGAATACAAGACTGTGCCCATTCTCTTCTTTGCCTTGCTATCGGTTTTTTTGATTATCTCCTGTAACAAAAATATCAATGCATCGGCCAACAAAGCCTACATGTGTATTACCAATGCAGCGCCCGGGGCTCCCCCGATAGATGCCTTTTTCAACGGTGAAAAATTCACCACTGCCGGGCAGCTGGCTTACTGCACGACCACCGGTGTGCCCGGTGACCTTTATGATACCGCGGTTGCCGGCATCCATTCATTCAGCATAGCCGCCGGGACCAATACCTATGCCAATGGTAATATCTCACTCGGGCTGGGCAAGTATTATTCTGTATTTGTGTATGACACCCTTTCCGGCGGCAGCTTTAGAACGCTGGTGCTGCAGGATGGCATCGGCGCAACCTCGGCGGACACTTTGTCTGCTTACCGGTTTCTCAACCTGTCGCCGGATACCAACCGCATCGCCATCATTCTTACCAACCAGGTGGACACTACGACACTCGCCTATGGGCTTACTCCTTTTATAGGTCCGAATCCGGTTCCGGGTGGTTTTTCCCCCTTTTCCTATAGCCTTGTCCAGGGCTCCTATGGGGTGGTGGCCTACCTGGACTCAGCGCATTATATGCCGCTGGATTCGGTTTCTTTTACAGGTGGGAAAACCTATACCATCTACATAACCGGATTTTACTATGCCAGTGGCGCAAACGCCCTGGGTATCCATCTTATACAACACAACTAGCAGGTAAAAAAATAGCCAGGCCCGTTAATTCTTTTCAGGAAGAACGATGATTTCGATACCTTTGCCGCGCAAAAAAATAACAATACATGCAATTGTCTTCCATCTTAACCCGGTTTAGTGAACCCGAAACATTAAAAATGGCCAAACTCGGCCGTGAATTGCGGGCGAACGGAATCGATGTCATTGATCTCAGCCTGGGGGAACCTGATTTTGATACACCTGTACATATCAAGGAAGCCGCGAAAAAAGCGATCGATGACAACTGGAGCCACTATACTCCGGTACCGGGTTACCTGGATTTACGCGAAGCCATTTGCAGCAAATTCAAAAGAGACAACCAGCTTGTATACAAACCGGAAAACATTGTGGCTTCAACCGGTGCCAAGCAAAGCCTGGCCAATGTGATTCTCGCTCTCGTGGATGAGGGAGATGAAGTGATCATTCCCACGCCTTACTGGGTTACTTACTCTGAGCTCGTTAAGATTGCAAGGGGAAAGGTAGTGGAAGTACACACCAGCCTGGAAAGCGGATTCAAAATAACGCCTTCTCAACTGGAGGCCGCCATCACACCCAAAACAAAAGTCTTTCTTTTTTCTTCTCCATGCAATCCCTCCGGTGCTGTATACAGCCGTGCGGAGTTGGAGGCCCTGGCAGTGGTATTCCGTAAACATCCCGGCATTTTTATCATGTCTGATGAGATCTATGAGTACATCAACTTCGTGGGAAAGCATGAGAGTATAGCAAGGATGGAAGACCTGAAGGAGCGTATCATCGTGATCAATGGGCTGAGCAAGGGTTTTGCCATGACCGGCTGGAGGCTTGGATACATTGCTGCTCCGGTCGACATTGCCAAGGCTTGTGAAAAACTGCAGGGCCAGTTTACCAGCGGGACCAACTCGGTGACCCAAAAGGCTGCCGTAATAGCCCTCACCGCCGACCTGAAACCCTCTTTCGAAATGGTGGAAGAGTTTGCGCGGAGAAGAAAAAGGACCATGGAACTGGTTTACTCCGTTCCCAATATAAAATGTTTTGAGCCTGAGGGGGCTTTCTATATTTTCCCGGATGTGTCGGCCTATTTTGGAAAAACAGACGGCACCACTACCGTTAACAACGCGGCTGAATTTTGTATGTACCTGCTTAATACGGCCCACGTTTCTTCGGTGATGGGGGATGCATTTGGTGAACCCCGCTGCGTGCGTTTTTCCTTTGCCAACAGCATGCAGAATATTGAAAGAGCCTGGGCGAGGATCAAAGATGCCCTGGCGAAGTTAAAATAAGCAGCGGTAGTTCGCATACCCCCGGTCGGTAAATCAGACCATCTACACGGTCTGGGCCTGGATATTTTCAAGGCCCGTATCGATAATGTGACAAATTAGCAGGTATCCTTGGCCTGCATGGCTTTCATTGGCCATTTCTACTTTTTAAGGCAGGGTGGGTTGGTGCAGGTTTCTCCTCCTGATATTCATACCAGCCAACTGGAAAATAATAAGATCCTGTACAAGTTCAGGAATTTCTATCCATAGTGTGCTGCTGACACAAGCTATTACAGCTATACCCTATACCCACATTACAAAAAAACATCTACCTAAACAAAATCATTGGATCATTTTTCATAATTTACCGGGGAATTCTCCAAATCCGTCGAAAATTTGAATAGAGATATATGCTTATTCCTTTTTCAGCGTTATTACCTAGGCCGGCGGCAAACTTCTGCTTCCGGGTTTTTCCAAATCTTCAACATTTTTGACTGACTATGAGATCTGGTTTTAATCCTGACAAACAGCACAGCCTTGCCTCGGAAGTTTATTTATCCGGAAAAGGTCTTCACACAGGAGTTCCGGCAGAAATGAGGCTGGTTCCCCAACCCCCCGATTTTGGCTTTCAATTTAGAAGAGTAGATCTTCCGGGTAAACCCATCATCAAGGCAAACGCAGATTCGGTAATCAATACTTTTCGCGGCACGATCATCGGCAATAACGGGGCCACGGTGGGTATGATTGAACATGTGCTCGCGGCATTGGTCGGCATGGGAGTCGATAACTGCCTGATTGAAGTCAACAACCACGAAATTCCGATCATGGACGGAAGTTGTGAGCCTTTTATAGAACTGATAGAAAGGGCGGGTGTTGTTGAACAGAACGTGCAAAAGATATGGTATGAACTGGGGAGCCCGTTGACCTACCACGATAAAGTGAACAATGTCAAAATTGAAGCATTTCCTGATTCCGAATACCGCCTCCATACCGTGGTGGATTTTAAGAGTTCCCGGCTCGGCGTTCAAACGGCTTCTCTGCGGCACATGCGGGAATTCAAGAAAGAGATTGCGCCCTGCAGAACCTATTGCCTGGTTCACGAACTGGACATGCTCCATGAACAACAGCTGATCCAGGGCGACCTGGTCAAAAATGCCATCCTGCTGGTCGACAAACCGATCTCGAAAGAACACATGGAAAAGCTTGTTGAAAAGTTTGACCTCCCGCGGTTTGCACTGGCTGAAGGCACCTATCTCGACAACCTGAAATTGCATTTTGACAACGAAATCGCCAGGCACAAGTTGCTGGATATGATCGGGGATCTTTCGCTGATCGGTTATCCGCTAAAAGCGCGGATCGTGGGGAACAGACCTGGACATACCGGGAACATCGGGTTTGCCAGGATGGTGCGTAGCTATATCCGCGAAAACAAGTTTCAGAAAAGGCAATTCGCCTGAATTACTCACGCACACATTCACCATCGTTGATCCATATGCGCAATGACCGGTTTTGGCCGGAATCCGGGTTTATTTTTCATGGACGCTTTCTATTCCCATCGAAAAACCCTGACCGTAATAAAGCTGATGATGACCGCCCAGCACAACAACCCTGTCATTTCCACGGGCATCTGCCAGATGTGCACGCCTTCAAAAGCAATTTTGCGTAGCCCGTCCACAAAAAAAGTGAGGGGTAATAATTTACAGAATGACTGCAGCCACCCGGGGTAGTTTTCCACCGGGAAGAACAGGCCGCAAAGCAGGATCTGCGGCAGCGTAAGGGTATTGGCCACCGGCGCAATAGAACTTTCGTTTTCCAGGATACCGCTGATGATAAATCCCATGCCCATAAAAATGATCAGGCCAAATACCGATAGCAGCAACATCTCCAGGA
>DATJYH010000226.1:0-7011 GCA_035499675.1 Puia sp. | reverse complement strand
GCTGTCGAGATAACGGATTGCCAGCGCCTGGTCCTTACTGTCGCGCATACCCACGTCGGCAACTTTTTTCCACCTGCCGATCTGACCCAGGAGTGCTGCATCATTGCAGTTGTCCTGGGCCATCAGGGCAGCGCTGTGGAGAAGAAGGGTTAGCATAAAAATCAGTGGGCGCATGGCTACGTGGTATTATGGACTTTGACATTTTGTTCACCTGCACTTCCACAGGCAAACGGAACAGGTAGAGATAAGCAAAGCGGCACTGTTCAGGCCAACGATTTTTCATCTTATCTCATTGAGCAAACTTAGCAGTGGAAAACCTGAAAAGAAATACAACGAAAGTTATAGAAGACCGGCGCCGCTGCAGCGGACCATATTACATTTGTAAAAAATTTTACAATTTCTCCGGTAATAAATTATATATATGCTGACCACCCATCCTGACCAGATCCATGGTATGGACCTTTCGCCCAAAACATTGTGTCTCACTTTTGACGACGGGCCTGGTGAAACCATCGGTGACGGGCCCGGGCCAAAGACCCTGAAGCTTGCGCAGTATTTGCGGGAAGAGGGCATCGTCGCCACTTTTTTTGCCGCCGGCAAACACGTTGAAGCTCATCCCCGGGTTCTTCCCGAAGTGATCAGGCTGGGACATATTGTTGGCAATCACAGCTTCGATCATCCTTTCATGACCAGGTTGTACCAGCACAGCAGCCATGAATGCATCATGGAAATCACGAGGACTACCAACCTGATCAAAAATCTTGTCCCGGACCATACCATGTTTTTCCGGGCACCGTATGGAGACTGGTCGCCGGAACTTTCAGCGGTCATGAACAAAGAACTGAAGGACGGCATGAACTATATCGGTCCCATTCATTGGGATATAAACGCAAACGATTGGGCATGCTGGGACAAGGGTGAGACTCCTGAGTCCTGCGCAGAAAAATACCTGAGGGAAATTGAAATGGTTGGGAGGGGAATCGTGGTGATGCATGATTCCACCTCCGACAATGATAACATGAAGGCCAATAACCGAACCTATGAGACCCTCAGGATCCTGGTTCCTCCATTAAAGGATGCCGGCTATCAATTTGTGGCCATCGATCAAATCCCGGGGATTAAGCAACAGCAATAGCATTAGAAGACGGGTCAGGGCTGTATTTTATTCCTGAAATTGCTGAATTCCCACAAGCGTATGACCCTGCCCGTTGCATCCCGGTCAAAACGGATCTCTTCACCCAGGCTTTCATCGCTCCTGATCCTTCTGAATACATCCCCGCTCACATGTTTGAGCAGTTCCATATCCCTGGCCGGGTCATCGCTGCGCGCGCCAACCACGGCCAGTTTTCCCTTCCATCTGAAAATAATCGTTTCGCTTCCAAAAGCATAGGAATCGTAATTGCCCAGGTAGGGAGTCAGGTCGGTGCTGTCTGTCGAGAGATCCAGCTGAGCTGCTTTTTTAAGAATTCCCATAATGGCTGTTGCGTAGCGGTTCAGGGACTCTCCCTGGGCATTCGTCATGATCACCAGCCCGATTTTTGTTTTGGGCTCCAGGTTCAACAGGGTCAGATATCCCGGGCATGAACCGCCATGCCCTACCATGGTGCTTCCGTCATTCTGAAATACGACAAATCCCAGGCCCCAGGATATTTTCCAGTCGGGGTCCATGAACTGCACCCGCTGCATATCTTTTAAAGTGGATGGTCTTAGAATTTCTTTGCTATTGGCTGACAACAACCTGAACTGCCAGCTGGCAAAATGAGCCAGGTCCTCGGCACTCGATGAAAACCCGGCAGCGGGTGTTATGCCATTCGCCTGGAAAAAAGGCATCTTGTCGCGGTGGCCATCCCGGTGAATCCCTCCATACCCGATCGCCATCTTGTCTCCCCATAATTTTTCAGGAAGATAGGGATGTGTATTCTTCAGTTTCAAAGGTTTTAGAATATTTTCTTCCACGTATTGATTATACGGCATGCCGGAAACCTTCTCCACCATTTCGCCAAGAAGGGTCATCCCGAGATTACTGTATTGAAAGTATGTGGAAGCGGGATATAGGGTCTGTTGCGATCCCAGTTTTTCCTTCACTTGTTTTTCGCTCGGAAAAGCAAAATCAGGTGCACTCCAATAGGGGTATTCCGACTCCCTGGGCAGACCCGAGGAATGTGTGAGCAGGGACCGGATGGTAATGGGTCCGCTCCCGGAATATTGTTGCTTCAGGTCAAACGAGGGCAGGTCGGCCTGTATAGAATCATCGAGGCGGATCTTCCCCTGTTCCACCAGCTGCATCACAGAAATAGACGTGAAAAGTTTAGAAATGGAACAGATGCTGCAAATGGTGGAAGGCTCCATGGGAATTTTCTTTTCCACATTGGCAAAGCCAAAGCCCTTGCTCCAGATAATATCCTGGTCATGCACGATGGCCACCGAAACGCCAGGCAGACGGTCAAAATCGCGGCGACCATCCATCCATTTCTCAATCAGCGTACAGGCCTCTGAGTAATTTATTTTTCTGCCGGGCTGTGCGTTGCAAAAAGTACAAACATGAAACAGCAGCCAGGCCAGGATAATTTTTCTCATGACATTTGTTTTGAAAGTGGTGGTGGCAGGGGCGAGCGATCGGACGTCCGGGCAATCTGTCCCGGCGCAGATTTGTGTAAGAAAAGATACAAATAATCCTGCATCCGGTCGGCTGAACAATAACCGGTGATCAAAATAACCATCGCTTTTAAAAGTCCAACCAGGTTTTTCCTTCGGATATATCCCTGTTTCTTAGCGGGGGAAATCAGTTAACTTTAAGCGGCGGATACATCTTCCACCCTCTTCCATCAATATACGACGATGAAACAGCTGGTATTTTTTTGTATGCTTTTTGTGCCGATGCTAGTCAGGTCCAATGAACCGGATACGACAGGATATTATGGGCCCATCGTCCCCAACAAAATCGCGGACCGTTATGTGTCCGCCAACTATCAGCATATCGGGGGATACCTCGGCTACCGGCTGGATGTGAACCTGGAGAAAAGATTGCTGCAAATCGATTCTGCCACCATTCTCTCCGGGTTCAGAAATCGTCCGGGTGCGCAGACCTGGATCGGCGAGCACGTGGGAAAATTTCTTTTTTCCGCTTCCAAAACCTATGCTTATAGTCATGACCCACGCTTAAAGGCGTTGATGGATGATATGGTCCGCAAGTACATCGCCTGCCAGATGAGTGATGGCTACCTCGGCACCTACCTCTACAAGGACCGCTGGACAGCGTGGGATGTTTGGGCGCATAAATATGCGATCATCGGCCTGCTGAATTACTACGCGGTCACGGGTTATCAGCCGGCGCTGGAAACAGCGAAAAAAGCCGCGGACCTCCTGTGCCGGACCTTTGGTGAGGAAAACGGACAACGCGATCTGATGAAGGCCGGCGAACACAACGGGCTGGCACCCGGCAGTGTGCTGGAACCCATGGTTGATCTGTACCGGTATACGGTCGATCCCAAATACCTGGCCTTTTGCCGTTATATACTGCGCGCTTACGAACAACCCGATGGACCAAAAATCATCAGTCAACTCGAAAAATATGGCGACGTAACCAGGGTGGGCGATGCCAAGGCCTACGAAATGCTGTCCTGTTTCCTGGGGATCTTAAAATATTATAAGTTGACCGGGGAGACCAGGTACCTGGATATTTTGCAAAGGGCCTGGACAGATATTACCACACATCGGTTATACATAACCGGTACTGCCAGCGACCATGAAATATTTCTACAGGATGGTATTTTGAAGGCCGGTAATGCCGACAATATGGGCGAAGGCTGCGTAACGGTGACCTGGGTACAATTCAACCTATCCCTGCTGCAAATCACCGGCGAAACAAAGTATGCCGATGAAATAGAACGCTCGGTATACAATCACCTGCTGGCCGCCGAAAATCCGCAAACCGGCTGTGTGAGCTACTACACCGCGTTGCAGGGCGCCAAGCCCTACCGCTGCGACCAGGGTTATTCCTGTTGCCTCTCGAGTGTGCCGCGGGGTATTTCACTGATACCCGAAATGATGGGCGGAATGATCAACCATAATTTTACCGTGTTGCTGTATGAAAATGGAGAAGCAAGTACCAGGGTGCGCATTGCAGATGCAGTGGATATCCCCCTCCTGGTGAGATCCCGTACTCAATTCCCTTCGCAGGGTTTGGTCGTGTTTGACATCGAGCCTTCGCAAAGAGCCAATTTTGCAATCAGCTTCCGCGTCCCGGAGTGGTCGGCCCATTTTACCGCGAAGCTGGCGGGTAAAACCTACCAGGGAAAAAAAGGGGAGCTGCTAACCATCCGCCGCAGCTGGAATCCCGGCGACCGGGTAGAGATACAATTTGACATGCCGGTTGAACTACTCGCAGGCGGGCGCTCCTACCCGGATGCCATCGCCATCAAGCGTGGACCACAGGTGCTGGCCATCGACAAGGGGCTGAACCCCGGGATCGGTTCATTGAAAACGGTAAATTTTGCCAACGATACAGCACTGACCAATGCGGATGCGGCTTTGCCGGCAGACTGGAACTGGAAGGAAGCCTTTTATATGGATGCCAAAGTCAACAACCATTCGCAAAAAATCGTGCTGGTGCCGTTTGCTGAAGCGGGACAGCAGGCGGCTGAATTGGCTGTGTGGATACCCCGTTGAAACAATGGAGGAAAACGGCAATGTGTATACGAGGAATTGGCAGTTTCCCGATTCTTGTTTCTATCAGCAACCTTACTGTGTCATTACCCTAAAACCGCTTATCTTTCGTATATCTATCCCCTGCTCACCATGTTCATCATCGAAAATTATTCCACCGCGGTCATCTTCTGTATCATTACCATGCTTTGTTGGGGTTCCTGGGCCAATACACAAAAACTGGCACAGGGCAGCTGGCGTTTCGAACTTTTTTATTGGGACTATGTACTGGGTATATGGTTGTTTTCCCTGGTGCTCGCCTTTACGCTGGGTAGCGCCGGCACGGGGGGACGCGCTTTTTTACCGGATATGGCGCAGGCCGGCAGCAGGAACATCGCATCGGCCATCACCGGGGGCATTATTTTTAATGCCGCAAATATATTGTTGGGCGCAGCCATTGCCATTGCCGGCATGGCGGTAGCCTTCCCGGTGGGCATCGGTTTGGCGCTGGTGATCGGCGTTGTAGTGAACTATATCGCCCATCCAGTTGGAAACAGGGGTTTAATGGCGACTGGAGTAGCGTTGATTGTGGTCGCCATATTGCTAAATGCATTTGCCTATCGGCGTTTACAGGCAGCTGGTAAGCAAACTTCCGCCAGGGGCCTGCTGCTGGCCCTCGTAGCCGGTGTGCTGATGGGTTTTTTTTACAAGTATGTTGCGGCCGGTATGTTCAGCAATTTTAGCATGCCGGAACCGGGCAAGCTGAGTCCCTACAGCGCCGTGGTAATTTTCAGTACCGGGATCTTACTGAGCAACCTGCTGTTTAACAGCCTGCTGATGAAAAGGCCCTTTGTGGGCAGCCCGGTTTCTTACTCCAGCTATTTCAAAGGAAAATTCAGCAACCATATTACCGGCCTGTTGGGCGGGGCCATCTGGTGCCTGGGTATGTCGTTCAGCATCATTGCCTCCGGTAAAGCAGGTCCGGCTATTTCCTACGGACTGGGCCAGGGAGCCACGGTGATAGCCGCGCTCTGGGGCATTTTTATCTGGAAAGAATTTCGCAATGCGCCAAAGGGTACCGGTTTGCTGTTGAGCTGCATGCTGCTGTTTTACCTGGCTGGTTTAGGCATCCTGGTGTACGCCGGAGCTTGACCGGTATACCTGGCATTTATAACTAATGATCTCCGTTATATTTTTCACACTGACCGAACGGAGAAACATATGAATGATTTATGAAACCCTACCTGATAGTGGTCGGAAGTTCCAACACCGACATGGTTGCAAAAACAGAGCGTCTGCCGGCGGCGGGCGAAACCGTTCTGTCGTCCGCGTTTATGATGGCAGCGGGTGGCAAGGGCGCCAACCAGGCCGTGGCAGCTGCCAGGCTCGGTGCCGAGGTGGTATTCATTGCCCGAGTAGGTGAAGATATTTTTGGGAAACAAGCCATTGCATCCTTCAGACAGGAGGGTATCGATACGGATTTTATAAGCATTGACGAAGAACATCCGTCCGGTGTGGCGTTGATCACGGTCGACGCAACCGCGGAGAACTGCATTGTGGTAGCTTCCGGCGCCAATGCCCACCTGGCTCCCGGCGATGTTCATAAAGCATCGGATAAAATCAAAAAGGCCTCCCTGATTTTGATGCAGCTGGAAATCCCGATCGATACGGTGGAATATGTTGCCGGTCTGGCGGAGGCAAACAATATCCCCCTTGTCCTCAACCCGGCTCCCGCCCTTGTACTCTCCGACGCGTTGCTGAAAAAAATCTCTGTCATCACACCCAACCAGCAGGAAGCTGAAATGCTGACGGGCATAACGATCATCGACAAGTCCAGTGCAGAGCAGTCAGCCAGGACCCTGGCAGCCCGGGGCCCTCACAGCGTCATCATAACCCTGGCCGCCCAGGGAGCGTTGCTGTTGCATAAAAACAAATTTGACTGGATACCCGCACCCAAAGTAATAGCCGTTGATACAACCGCCGCAGGTGATGTGTTTAGTGCAGCCCTGGCAGTAGGTCTGCTTGAGGGCAAAGAAATTAAATCAGCCGCTGAATTTGCCTGTGCGGCGGCGGCCTTGTCGGTCACTAAAATGGGAGCCCAGACTTCCGCCCCGAAGCGTACAGAGGCAGATGCATTTTTTTTACACAATAAGTTGTAGGGAGACTCAATTCGCCCAAAGGGCGCAAAATCAATTATTGCTTAGATCGTCGCAGCCATTCGGAAGACTTGAGTCAAGAGGGGGTTTTTTAACCCCACCTTTTAATGGTATCGATGCCCACCCTGGCGCAAGCGTGTCTGACGGGCCTCCATATTCATTTCTGGCCTAATGCATGACAGTCAGACCGGCTTGTGCCCTACAAGTATCT
>DATJYH010000225.1:0-3656 GCA_035499675.1 Puia sp. | reverse complement strand
CACTCTACGTCATGTTCTATCCGCAACTGGTGGCAGGACCGATTGAGCGGCCACAGAACCTGCTGCACCAGTTCCGGGAGCACCATGAGGCCGATCCCGCCCTCATCGGCAGCGGCCTGCGGCTGATGGCCTGGGGCTATTTCAAAAAAATGGTGGTGGCAGACCACCTGGCTGTATATGTCGACAAGGTATTTGGCAACCCGACAGCTTTCCATGGTTTCCCGGTGATCGCGGCAATACTGTTTTTCTCATTCCAGATATACTGCGATTTTTCCGGTTATTCCGACATCGCCCGGGGCACCGCGAGAGTTATGGGTATTCAGCTGATGCGGAATTTCAACTTCCCGTATTTTGCTTCCTCTATTCGTGAATTCTGGACCCGCTGGCATATCTCGCTGTCCACCTGGTTTCGCGATTATCTTTATATACCGCTTGGGGGCAACCGGGTAAGTGCGGGCAGGTGGTGTTTTAACATCATGCTGGTTTTTATGCTCAGCGGTTTGTGGCATGGAGCCAACTGGACCTTCCTGGTATGGGGCGCCCTGCATGGGCTGTACATGATCGCGGAGTATCTAAAACAACGCCGGACAAACACGCATGGCAAATATCGGCCCCTCGCACAAATGTCCTTTTCGGGCTTCCTCAGGCTATCCCTTGTATTTTTGCTGGTTTCATTCGGATGGATTTTTTTCCGTGCAAAGAATATGGACCAGGCCTTTGAACTCATTAAGAACTGCACGGCGGGATATCATTTTTTTCACCCGGGTCTGACCACCGGTATTGTCAGTTCCTTTGGCTTTTATACCTGCGTGCTCGGCATTCTGGCCCTGACGGGGATGGAAATCCTGCTGCGCTTTAAAAACTTCCGGCTGCGGTTTATGAACTGGAGCAGCCACTACCGGGTGGCTTGTTATATAATGCTTTGCCTCACTATTGTGAGCCTGGGGGTATTTAATCATTACCGGTTTATATATTTCCAGTTTTGATGAAACCGCTGTTCCTTAAAATATTCCTGGTCATTGCGGTGACCCTGATTGGCAGCGGGATCATTTTTGGCATCTTGCTGCCCCAACGGGTACTTCATGCTAACGACAGCTATATCAACCGCTGGCAGACATTCTATGCCGGGCATGATAAAGCGGAACTCCTGTGTATCGGCAGTTCCCGCGTACACCGGCATTGCGACCCCGCGATCCTTTCCGCCCAAACACATTTAAAAACGGAAGTGGTTGCTACCGCAGGGGCCAATTTTTATTTTTTTGAGAAACTGTACCGTGACTACCTGGCCAGGAACCCAAGACCGAAACTGCTCGTTGTCGGGATCGATCCATCGGGCCTCGGCCATAAAATTTTTGTTCCCAACCCCGAATATTTTTTCCCTTTTGTAAAACCTTCCGACGCTGTTGCGGGATGCGCGGAATACAGCTATATAAAATATTGTAAACCGCTGGGATATTTTTACTACAAGGAGATTTACTTCGACCTGCTCAGCGACCCCGTGACAGAGCACCAGGATGCGGGCTATTTGCCCGTCGACAAATCATGGGATGATTCGCAGGAGCCGTTTATCGGCCGGTTTCCAAACGGGTTCAGCCTGCTGGTAAGCGACCAGACCATTGCAGACCTGATGCGGTTTATGGCCGCCGAACAAAAAAATGGGGTGAACTGTGTCGGTTTGATAGCGCCGGAATACAGTGGAGTCTGGAGATATGAAAATAACCGGCAGGTGGTTCTTCATAAATTATATAACCAGGCAGAAGAGGTACATGTCCGCATCCTGAATTTTTCAGACAGTTCCTATCCCGTATGTTTCAACAGGAGATACTTTTTCAATTCACAGCATTTGAATAAGCAAGGTGCGGAACAATTCAGCAGGGACCTCGCAGATTCATTGACAAGGCTGGGGCTTTGCCCCTCAAAGGCGACCGTTCAGTAAAGCGGGGTGCAAACCTGGCGGCTGCTGCACCCAACACCGCGATCCACAGGCCCTCGCGACCGTGAGTGCCGCATTTTCTGAAAACAACCCATGATCAATATCCTGTTTATTGCCTATGAATTTCCCCCGCTCAACCGCGGAGGCGTTCATCGCTCGCTGGCCTTTGTAAAGTATCTTCCACAATACGGCATCAACCCGGTGGTGATTACCCTTGACCAGGCATCCTACCGCGATGTATTTAATGAATATGGATACGACGAATCGTTGGGGAAAGAGGTTCGGGACAAGGCTACCGTGATCGGTATTCAATCCGAAAAACCTCGCCCGCAAACCCGGATCGGGGAATTTACTTCCATTTATTTTTCGCTGCACGGCAACGAAGTCAGGCATTGGAAGAGGAGATATTACGAGACAGTTCCCGGCATCATAAAAAAATACAGGCCGTTGGCCGTATTTGCAACCCTGCCGCCTTTTAGTGTGTTGCCGTTGGCGTTAAAAACTGCCCGCAAATATCGGCTGCCGCTGATATTGGATTTCAGAGATGCCTGGTCGCAGTGGCGAACGGTTCCGTTCGGTACAAGGTTGCATTACCAAGTTAACCTGTTGCTGGAAAAAAAATATCTTTCCAGCGCTTCGGCCGTTGTGGCCACCTCCCTGCAGACCCTGGAGGATTTTAAGAGACTGCATCCTGCTGTTGATCGCTCCTTGTTTCACTACATCCCAAACGGGTACGATGGCCAGCTGGAAACCTGGTCGCCGGTGGATACACACAAAGAACGGATACGCATCGGGTATGTAGGAAGTTTTTACTATTCGCCGCAGGCGAGGGACCAGATGCTTGCGCCCTGGTGGAAAAAACGCGGTCACCGGGCCCTACAATATATTCCGCAGAAACAGGACTGGCTCTACCGCTCTCCGTTTTTTTTCTTTAAAACTTTGGAATACCTGCGGGATCATCACCCGGAAGTGTTTGAGCGGATCAGGGTGCAGTTTGTGGGAAAAGTGCCGGACTGGCTGACAGGCATGATTCAGGCATCGGGGCTATCCGGCCGGGTGGAATTGCTTGGTGAAATGACACACCGTGATGCGCTGGCATTTCAACGGCAATGCGATCTTTTGCTGATCACATCGGCAAAAAGGATCGGGGGGAAGGACTACAGCATCGCCGGCAAAACCTTTGAATACATACAGGCCCAGAAACCGGTGCTGGCGTTTGTCAGTGATGGAGCGCAAAAGGACTTGTTGGAGAAAACAGGCATAGCGCTGAACTGCAATCCGGACAATGTACCCGAAAGTGCCGCGAAGATGGCCGGTTTGCTCCGGGGTGAGATTTTACTAAGGCCGGACACCCGGTTCATAGAGAGCTTATCACGGCAACGGCTAACCGCTGAGCTGGCAGAGATCGTGATAAAATGCACGCGTGCCGGGGTGAAGGCGAACGAAACGACACATGCCGCAGGCGGGGATGCATAATCCTGTAGTGACGACAACTTAGGAAACTTTATGACCCAGAGAAAAATATTACTGATCGCCGGCACGAGACCCAATTTTATCAAGCTCGCGCCCTTGTATCACCGGCTGAAGGAACGGCCGGGGTTCGAAATCTTTATCTGTCACACCGGGCAGCACTTCGACTTTAATATGTCGGATGTATTCTGGGATAACCTGGAATTGCCCCGGCCCGAGTTTAATTTGAATATCCAGGGCAATGGCGCGGCTG
>DATJYH010000224.1:0-4157 GCA_035499675.1 Puia sp. | reverse complement strand
TAAAAGAGGGGTGATCATCGGCAGCACCTCTACCTATGGCAAGGGCACCGTTCAGCGCAACATCGCCCTGGACCGCTCCATGGGATTTTCCGATGGGCCCAGTGTACTGGGTACCGTGAAACTGACCTTGCAGAAATTTTATCGCATCAGTGGTGGATCCACCCAGCTGAGGGGCGTTTCTTCGGATATCGTGCTACCTGATCTGTACGAGTTTTACAAGATCCGTGAAAAGGATCAGCCGGATGCCCTTCCCTGGGATGAGATCAACAAGGCGGATTATACACCGTGGAAATATGCTTACGACATCAACGTGATCCGGAATGCGAGCAGCGAAAGGATCAAAAACAATTCTGCCTTTAACCTGATTGAAACCAATGCTGCCTGGCTGGATAAACAGAATGATAAGATCAATCCCCTGAGCCTGGAGAAATACCGCGAGGAGCAAAAACAGATTCGCGCCACGGTAAAGCAGATCGAAACGCTGAGCAAATTGCCCACGGAAATGAATATGTCATTCCTGCCGCAGGATGCTGATAAGTTCGAAGACAAAGACAAGGGAGAAAAATACAAGCAATGGTTGAAGTCGCTCAAAACAGACATCTATGTAAACGAGGCGGTGAATGTACTGGATGATATGATCACGCAAAAGAACCTGGTCTATAACAAATAACCCGGCTGATAACAATAGAAGATGCCATCGAAAATTTCATGTTTCCTATGGCATCTTTATTTGTGGCAGTGACCGGCTGCAAATGATGTTCCGTTCCTTGGAACGGTGCATTTCATATGTAAAGCAGAAAATGAAGATCGTTTAAAACGTGCCAGGCCTGCCGGCAGAGATCGTTATTCAATCCTGCTCCTGGCAGCAATGATGGCGATGGTGGAACCAAGCAGGGCGATAAGTCCCAGCGAAATCCGCAGGCTGCTGGCCTGTGCTATAAACCCTATAAACGGTGGACCAAAGAGGAAACCCAGGTAGCCGATGGTGGATACCGCTGCGATGGCCACTCCCGGCGACAGTATCTTTGATTTGCCTGCCGAACTATAAATCAGGGGCACCACCGACGAAACACCTGCTCCTACCAACAGGAAGCCCGTAACGGCAGTAAGAAAGTAGGGGAAACTAACGGCGATCAATAACCCCACAGCGGTCAGGATGCCGCTGATCTGGAGTGTTTTCTTTTTGCCCGCCTTTGTTGTTACCCAGTCTCCGACAAACCTGCCTGTGGCCATCGTACACATAAAGGCAGTATAGCCTGCTGTAACGAGACCGTTTTCGGGTTGCACCACTTTTTGAAAATATACGCCGCTCCAGTCGAACATGGCACCTTCACAGATCATGGAGCAAAAGGCGATGAGCCCAAGGCTGATCAACGTTCGGTCAGGCCTGGCGAAGATGGGCTGCTGTTCGTTTTTGTTGATGTCTTCTTTCAAGAGGTGCCCTGACGCAAGGGCCACGATGATCAGGGCCAGGACGGAAATGATGAGGAAATGCTCCCAGGGAGCCAGGCCAATGCCGACAAACAATGTACCGATGGCTGCCCCGGTGAATCCTGCCAGGCTCCAGAGGCCATGATAGGATGCCATGATGGAGCGGCCATACATCGATTCTGTGCCCACCGCCTGAGTATTCATAGAGATGTTCAGCATGTTTCCACCCATGCCAAAAACAAAAAGACAGATGACCAGCTGGGCCGTATTTTTCGCCATGCCGAGCATGGGCAGGGTAAGCGCGTACAACAATGCTGCTCCGATCACGATGCTGCGGCTTCCCACCCTGGCCACCAGCCAACCGGCAATGGGCAGGGAGATCAGGAGACCCGTGGGCAGCGCGAGCAACACAGCGCCTAATCCGGCGTTGCTGAGATGGAGCCTGAGTTGAATGGCGGGAATACGGGAAGCCCAGCTGGAAAAACAGAGTCCGGCCATGAAGAAAAAGCTGCTGACCGCTATCCGGTAAATTCTTCTATGCGGCAGATAGTTTGTAAGATAGTTCAGCAACGGTTAATGTGTATTGAAGGTTATTTTTTCTTCTTTGTACATTCCCAGTAATCAATCGGCAGGGTTCTCACAAATATCTTTCTTTGATGATCTGCATATGGTGCAGCACATGCCCGGAACAGATATATCCGAGCGCCAGGTTATTGATGGGGTTGCCGCTGGCAACACCTGCTGCCAGCAACTGCTCATCATTAAATGCTCCAAACAACAACCGGGTCGATTTTCGGACTGCCCGAAATTCATCCAGCAGATCGCTCCATTCACGGGCGGCAGCCTGGGAATGAGCGGCCCAGTTGTTTTCATCAAAACCCGGCAGGGGAGTGGGGTCCTTACGGGCAAAACTCAGCGCCCGATAACTAAACACCCTTTCCCCGTCGATGATATGTTGCAGCACTTCCTTAATGGTCCATTTGTTTGGGGCGTAGGCAAAATTAATCTTGGCCGGTGGAATGGTTTCGAGAAACTCACGAAATTGCCGGCCGCTTTTTTTGAGCGCAGCCACCACGTTGTCTTCTCCCACCTGATCGAGATACCCCTGGTAAAACGGGGCAGCGATTGCATCGGACCTGGTCAGCATTTTTTTCATAAAAATAAAAAAGAATGCCGGACAAAGGCCCGGCATTCTTCCATACTATTTTGTTTTGATCAGTCCTGTTTGTTGATGAGTGTTGATTTTGGTGCGGTTTCCTTCTTTTTACCGTCGCCGGAAAGGGCATAAGCCATCTTGATGGCCCCATATGCATTCAGTATGCCGCCGGTTTTGGAGATGTCCGACAAGTTGACCATCTCGCTGTCTGTTCCCGGTTTTTTGGCTTTTACATCCGGTTGTATGGATGATTTTTCAATACAGTATTTAACCTGTTCCGGGGTAAGGTTGGGGAAATATTCCATCAGGAGGGCGGCTACGCCGGTTACCACGGGGGCGGCCATGCTTGTACCGTCCAGGTTGCCGTATTTGTTGCCCCCGGGCAGGGTGGAATAAATTCTTGTGCCGGGCGCAAATACATCCACCTCTTCTTTCCCATAATTGGAAAAAGAAGCGGTAACGCTTTTGAATTCCGGTTCAGCCAGGGGATCGCTGCTTGCACCCACAGTGATCCAGTTATCGGCAGTTATCCTGCTCCCTTTGAAATGCGGGTTGGGGAAATTGTCGACCGTGTCTACGTCGGCCGCGTCATTCCCGGCCGCATGGACCAGGAGCACGGATTTGCTTTCTGCATATTTCACGGCATCGTCTACCCATTTTTTCTCGGGAGAAAGGTTTTTGCCGAAGCTCATGTTGATGACTTTCGCGCCATTGTCCACCGCGTAGCGGATGGCCAGGGCAATATCTTTGTCGTGCTCGTCGCCGTTAGGTACCGCGCGGATCATCATGATCCGTACATTGTCCGCAATACCATTCATACCCTTGCCATTGTCCCTTTCCGCGCCAATGATCCCCGCCACATGCGTACCATGCATAGGATCACCCGCCATGATATCGCTGTTGCCGTAATAACGGTCATTGATATCGGATTCGTTGTCTTTTACTATTTCCTTACGGTATTCCTTAGGGGCAGTTTCCTTGATCTCCATTTTCTTCTCTTCGCGGTCGGCCTGCTCCTTGAATTCACTCAGGAACATGGTATTGGTCATATCCATGATCTTGTTTTCCTTGAAGAGGTAGAGTAGTACCGATTTGGCTGTCTTGGCTTCCGGGGTAATGGCGTTAAAACTATCCAGGTCATTGCCGGTATATTCCGTTTTGCCCATGGCTTTCTGCAGGATGCTGTCGCTCTTCACGCACGCGTTCACCACTCTTTTCAGGATGACGAGGTCCACGCTGTTTTCGGAGCCATCGCCCATAATTTTTTTCTTGGCCTTCAACCACATATTGTACTGATCGAGGTCATCGCCGGTCAGGGTAGCAGGATTGATTTCCTTTCCGTCGAACTTATCCTTAAACTGATAATAAACCCTTCCTTCCTCCTGCGAATCGTCTTTTACATTGCTGCCATCCTTACCACCAATAAAGTTCCAACCGTGGATGTCATCTACGTAACCGTTATGGTCATCGTCGATGCCGTTACCCGGGATCTCTTTCGGGTTGGTCCAAAGGATGCCTTTCAGGTCTTCCTGCAAAGTATCCACGCCGGAATCGATTACCGCAACGAGTA
>DATJYH010000223.1:0-7128 GCA_035499675.1 Puia sp. | reverse complement strand
CCCCTTTGACAGCTGGCTCCTGATCAGGGGGATTGAAACACTCCACCTCCGGGTAAAACAACATAGCCTCAACGCACAATGCGTTGCCGAATTCCTTTTACAGCATCCGCTGGTGGACAAGGTTTACTATCCCGGTCTGCCAACGCATCCCAACCACGACATCGCAAAAAAACAATCCCGGGGCTTTGGTGGCATTGTGTCATTTACGTTGCGTGACGATACGGAAGAAGCTGCCGTTGAATTTGTTACGGCCACCCGGCTGTTCAAACTGGCCGAAAGCCTCGGAGGCGTCAAGAGCCTGGTAAGTCACCCGGCCAACATGACGCATCAATCGATACCGGCTGAAAAAAGAAGGGCAGCGGGAGTAGCCGACAGCCTGATCCGCCTGTCCGTTGGCCTGGAGGACGTAGAGGACCTTGTTGGTGACCTTGCGCAGGCCTTCCGGGTACTCCGCGCAAAAAAAACCGTATTGCCGTAACCGTACCGTACGAACGATGGTCAAATGGTTGCCAGGAGAATCGCGGTGGGCAACCATTCATGGAAATATAGGCCCAGCCAAAAAAAATAATCTCAAAAAAACAAGAAAATAAAAAAAGCCTACTAAATTTGTTGGGTATCAGCAAGTTTCATGAGTAAAGAACAACATACAGCATTTAATTCCAGCATTACCAACCCACCCATTTTTTGCTGTTGTTGTATGCCCCAGGGCATACGCTGATTTTTCCCCTGCTTTAAGGCTTTGCCGTGTCCCTTTGAATTTTCATCTAATTTATTCGTCAACATCATGTCATCACTTTAAAAATTGAGTTTGTATGAGTAACCATCGTTTTGAAACATTACAATTGCATGCCGGACAGCAAATTGATCCCACTACCAAGGCAAGGGCGGTTCCCATCTACCAGACAACCTCCTATGGTTTTGACAATTCCGAACATGCGGCCAATCTTTTTGGCCTGAAACAATTCGGGAATATTTACACCCGCATCATGAATCCCACCACGGATGTGTTCGAGCAGCGCATGGCCGCACTGGAAGGCGGTGTGGCAGCATTGGCCACGGCCTCGGGGCAGGCAGCGCAATTCCTGGCGCTGAACAACATCCTGCAGGCAGGAGATAATTTCGTCAGCACCAGTTACCTCTACGGAGGCACCTACAACCAGTTCAAGGTTGCGTTCAAAAGACTGGGCATAGATGTTCGTTTTGCCGACGGGGACAATGCGGAAAGTTTTGTAAAACACATCGACAAAAACACCAAGGCCATATATCTGGAAACCATTGGCAATCCCAGGCTCAACATCCCCGACTTCCAGAAATTCGCCGACCTGGCAAGGGAGTACGATCTCCCGCTGATTGTGGACAATACTTTTGGAACGGCCGGCTATCTGTTCAGACCCATTGAATGGGGAGCCAATGTAGTGGTGGAATCAGCCACCAAGTGGATCGGCGGACATGGAACCGTCATTGGCGGCGTTATTGTGGACGCTGGCAATTATAACTGGAACAATGGAAAGTTCCCGCAGTTTACAGAGCCCTCCGAAGGTTATCATGGATTGAAATTCTGGGAAGTATTTGGTGAAGGCAATCCCCTGGGTCTGCCAAATATCGCCTATGCCATCCGTGCCAGGGTGGAAGGCCTGCGCGACTTTGGTTCCTCGCAGGGCCCCTTTAATTCCTTCCTGCTGATCCAGGGACTGGAGACCCTGTCGCTCCGTGTGCAACGGCATGTTGACAATGCGCTGCAACTGGCGCAGTGGCTGGAAAAACACCCGCAGGTAGATTTTGTACAATACCCCGGATTGAGCAGCAGCCCATATCACGAGCTCGCCAAAAAATATCTTACCAACGGTTTTGGAGGTATCCTGAATTTTGGCGTGAAGGGCAGCAAAGAAAATGCAAGCAAGTTCATCGATTCACTGAAACTTGCCAGCCATCTGGCCAATGTGGGGGATGCCAAAACACTGGTGATACACCCCGCTTCCACCACGCACGAGCAACTAAGCGAAGCCGAACAGGTAGCCGCCGGTGTACAACCCAACCAGGTGCGCATCAGCGTGGGTATTGAACACATTGAAGACATCAAGGCCGATTTTGAGCAGGCATTTGATAAAGTGTTCGCGAAAGAATTGGTTTGATAACATAACGATATCCCGGCAGCCTCGAGACCCTGCCGGGATTATTTTAACACGATGACTGTCATAAAAAATGCTCCCGACTGAACCAGCTTGCTTGTTTTTTGTTGGATACAGTTTGAATGGCAGGCACACATGAAAATAAATTTGTCCCAAAAGATATTCGCATATAGAAAACCCTTTGGCCTTGAATCGGGCATTGTACTGCCCCAATACCATCTTGCATACACCACGCTGGGCGTGCTAAACCCGGAAAAAGACAATGTGGTCTGGATATTTCACGCCCTCACTGCCAACAGCAATCCCGCCGAGTGGTGGCCAGGTCTCGTTGGAGAAGGAAAATTATTTGATCCCTCGCGTTATTTCATTGTTTGTGTTAACATGCCCGGCAGTTGCTATGGAAGCCTGGGCCCCCTGGACATCAATCCTCTTACCGGCGAAGCCTATTATCACGATTTCCCTTTTTTCACGACCCGGGATATGGTTAGGGCCTACCAGCCCCTGAAAGACTTTCTTGGCATTGAACGGATACATATGGGCATTGGAGGATCCATGGGCGGACAACAACTGCTTGAATGGGCCATAGAAGCACCGGATCTTTTCGAATATATCTTCCCGATAGCTACCAACGCACAACATTCGCCCTGGGGTATTGCCTTCAATACCTCGCAGCGCATGAGCATTGAAGCGGATGCCAGCTGGAAGGAACGGCAACCACTGGCGGGGATCGATGGCATGAAAGCCGCAAGGGCAACGGCGCTGATCTCCTACCGGCATTATGAAACCTACCTGCAGGCACAGCCGAGATCCAACGCTTTTCCCTTTGGCGACGGCTGGGATGGCGCTGCCTCTTATCAACGATACCAGGGCGAAAAACTGGCCCGGCGATTCAATGCATTCAGCTACTATGTGCTCAGTCAGAGCATGGACGCCCATAATGTAGGCCGTGGCCGGGGAACAGCGGAGAACGCACTGCATACCATCCGCGCACGTACGCTGACCATCGGTATTGAAACAGATATCCTGTTTCCCCTGCAGGAACAGCAATTCCTGGCCACTCATATCCCGGCTGCCACTTATAAGACCATCGATTCGGGCTACGGGCACGATGGATTTTTGCTTGAATATGAGTCCATCGGGCGTTTGATCACAGAATACATTCAACAGAAGAAAACAACAAGCAATACCTTTGCGGTAATTACATGATTATGGAAGCGCATAAACAGTTAACGATTGGATTATTTGGATTTGGAGTAGTGGGCGAAGGGCTTTATAAAGTATTACAACAGACACCCTCGCTGAAAGCATCCATCAAAAGAGTATGTATTAAGAACCCGGAAAAGAAAAGAAATGCTCCGCCGGAGCTTTTTACCACAGATAAGGACATCCTGCTGAATGATCCCGACATCAATGTGATTGTAGAAGTCATCAATGAAGCGGAGCCCGCTTTTGATATCGTATCCACTGCCCTGAAGAACGGGAAGGAAGTGGTAAGCGCAAGCAAGAAAATGATCGCGGAGCATCTTCCCGAGCTCCTTGGCCTGCAAAAACAGACCGGGCGTTCTTTCCTGTATGAGGCGGCGGCCTGTGCATCCATCCCCGTCATCCGCAACCTGGAAGAATATTACGACAATGACCTTCTCCATTCCATGAAGGCCATCGTCAACGGCTCCACGAATTTCATCCTTACCAAAATGTTCGAAGACAAACTGGACTTCCGGCAGGCCCTGCTGCTGGCGCAACAGCTTGGATTTGCGGAAAGCGACCCCTCCCTGGATGTGGAAGGATATGACGCCGTCAACAAATGGACCTTCCTGCTTACACACGCGTACGGGATAGTAGAATATCCGGATCACCTTGTATTCAACGGCATCCAGCATATCCAGGCAGGTGATGCCACTGTAGCCGCCGAAAAACATCTTGACATCAAACTGGTGGCACAGGCGAAGAAATTACTGAACGGGAAAATAGCAGCCTTTGTGCTGCCCCAGTTTGTCAAGCACGATGATCACCTGGCCTTTGTAAAAAACGAATACAACGGCGTGGTGATTGAAAGCGGGTTTGCCGACAAACAGTTTTTTTATGGAAAGGGAGCGGGTAGTTTCCCAACGGCCTCCGCGGTCCTCAGCGATCTTTCTGCGCTGCGTTATCAGTACCGGTACGAATACAAAAAATTATACCATCACCACCCTCACCAGCTGACCAGTGATTTTTACGTCAAAGTATATGTCAGCTTCGACGACTGGTCCTACATCCCCAAAGAGCATTTTGAATGGATTGAAGAATGGCATGCGGAAAGCGACCGGAAATACCTTGTCGGTGTTCTGCCTTTTTCGGAGCTGAAACAGCAAAACTGGTGGCGGGAAAACAATACCTCTCTCATCCTGTCGCCCGAGCCGATCATCGAAGATGTAGAGATCCGCAAGCTGAAGAAAAAAAGTCTCGAACTCGCAGGTATTGCCTAGTCAACCGATTGCTACTGGGGCCCCATTCACTCCTCGTTGCCTTCGGGCAACCTGATTTCATTTGCAGATATACTTATCCGTTAGGGTGTTTTTGGGCTCTGGACGGCGTGCCTGCTTTTTGGTTTCGACCCAAACGAATAAGCATACCCAATCCTTACCGTTGCAGCGCCGGTCCGGTTCTGACCATCGTCGGCATTCTTTTGAATGTTGGCAAAACCATAGTTACCGCCCGCTTCCAGAAAAATACGGCCTTGTCCCAGTATATATGCCACGCCCACGTTCCCTTCAACGCCCTCATTCGTGGAGCGGAGTGAATCCTTGATATCCTCGGTTTGATTGAATGAAATGGGGCCTGGAAGAAGGGGCTGGGTCTCTCCCTGGTCCGCATACACATTCCCGTTGCCACTGGCAACGGTTTTAGCCGACACGAGGAATCCCACAAATGGCCCTGCATCCACATACAGCTGCCAGGGGCCACCCGGGTAAAAAGTAAACTTGGCCAGGACCGGGATCATTAAATAATTAAGCTTGGCCTCCTGGTTAAAATCTGCCCAAAGGTAGGGAGGCGCCTCACCCGGCGGGAACATGGAGGCCAGTTGTGATGGAACCGGCAGGGCCTGGTTCCCGTTTTTCTTTCCTCCCTGCGAGGAATACTCCAGGCCCGCCTCCAATGAAAACAGGCTGGAAAAGCTGTATTCGCCGAACAAGGCGAAGTCGGCCCCTACTCTTGAACTGTAGCCTGTATTCAGGGGATTATTTTCCGATCCCCCGTTTGTCAGGTTGGGAATACTGACCCCTCCCTTTGCCCCGAGGGAGAATTGGGCATTCATTTCGATGATGGGGAATAGTGCGCCAATAAGAAAGACACAGCGAAGCAATGCCGATCTGTTCATGTGCGGTTGTTTTTAGTATGACATCAATAAGTAGTGAAGTTTCTCATGCAGCCGGCCGTTAGGCCAATCGTATGGCAATTTAATACATTAAAAGGATTTCAGACAGCGAAAGTATGCCTCTGCCACCTCATCCTGAAGCGACATCCAAACAGCCGAATGGATGATTTGCAAAAACAGATCGTACATTTATGTTCCGCTTCGGGATGCAAACCACGCGATCCATGACCATCGATACCGAAAGGCTTTTCCTTCGCGAATTTTTGCCGGAAGATGCCGGCCAGGTATATAAATTGCACAGTGATCCTGATGTGATGAAGTTCATCAGCACACCTATGGCCCAGTCTGTTGATGATGCCGACCGATTTATTGAGAAACAACTGCGGTATTACAGGGAGTATGAGGGCCTGGGAATTTTTCCGGTTTTTACCCGTGAGCATGGACTGTTTGCCGGCTGGGCCGCGCTGAAGCAGCTGGATCTTTCTTCAAAAATTGAAGTGGGGTACCGGCTTCATAAAAAATTCTGGGGGATGGGTTTTGCTACCGAAATCACCAGACGCCTGCTCCGCCATGCATTTGAGGACCTCCAACTGACCGAGATATACGCCGTAACCGATCCCCGGCACCTGCGATCACAGCAGGTGCTCACCAAATGCGGACTCCGCCTGATCGGAACTGACCATTTTTATCAAAAAGATTTGTTTGTTTTCAGGATAACAAACAAAGGCTAAAAACTCAACGTTTCAAATATGACAACAAGACTTCTCATGGCCGGATTCGTCCTCATGCTGGCAGCCTGCCAGCATTCGGAAGACCATACCCAGCAACTACAGATGCAGATCGACAGTCTCCAACACGCGGTAGCCGGCTCGTACAAGCCGGGGTTTGGAGAATTCATGAGTAGCATCCAGGTGCATCATGAGAAACTTTGGTTTGCAGGGCAAAATGCCAACTGGAAGCTGGCCGATTTTGAAATCAACGAAATCAAGGAAGCGCTGGAAGACCTGCAGACTTACTGTACCGACCGGCCGGAACGAAAATCGATTCCGATGATCTATCCGCCGCTCGATAGCCTCAGCAGCGCCATTCAAAAAAAAGATCCTGTTGCTTTCCGGAACAGTTTCATTGCGCTGACAAATAATTGCAACATCTGCCACCAGGCCACCAACCATGCGTTTAATGTGATCAGGATACCTGACTCACCACCCTTTTCCAACCAGGTGTTTAAACCGGTGGAACAAAAATAACGGCATCGTATAGCTGTGCTGTTTATGAGGGCAGCAGGCCAGCAATGATGTTTGTATTAAGTTTGTTGAACCTGCAGATCGACGCACGATTACGGCAGACATTCGCATACATGAAAAAGGAGTCGAACCATTTGGCTGAGATTGCCCGGCTTTTCCTGCGACTGGGCATTACTGCTTTTGGCGGACCGGCGGCACATATCGCTATGATGCAACGGGAAGTGGTCGACAAAAATAAATGGATGACCCATGAACATTTTCTCGACCTGATCGGCGCGACCAACCTGATCCCCGGACCCAACAGCACAGAAATGGCCATCCATGTAGGTCATGAAAAAGGGGGATTGAAAGGATTGGTATTGGCGGGAATCTGTTTTATCGGCCCGGCAGTAATCATTAC
>DATJYH010000222.1:0-9109 GCA_035499675.1 Puia sp. | reverse complement strand
AGAAGCCGATGATCTGGGCAATGGAGCTTTCAATCTTTTTGGCAACCCCAACCCTGCTTATTATGGCGTCAATTATTCCGAGCAGCATGTACGGGTCAACGCCAATGCGTTTGCGGATATGGGTATCAGTTATGCCAGGGTGCTGGAAGATAACGGTGATCACCTGCTTAAAGCGGGGATTACGCTCAAATACATACAGGGATTTACAGGGGGTACGCTCGGCATCAGTTCACTCAACGTGAACATGCAAAACGCCAACTCCATTCAATCCCTGAATGGTGCCGGATCGCTGGCCTATGCCCAGAACCTGGACCAATACACCCAAAAAGGCGCCAGCCTGCGGTTAAACGAACCTGTTAGCATGGTCAATGGAACCGCAGGGATGGATTTCGGGATGGTATATGAACACCGCCCCGGGCGGCTCCGTTCGCCGAAGGGAGCAGAGGGAAATGTTGCTTATGACTTCCGCTTTAGTTTATCGGTAACCGATCTTGCCTTTGCGCCCATCCGGTACAAAGCAGGCAATCAAAGCGCCGGTTACCTGCTGACAGCTGACAATGTGCTAAAAGATACTTTTACGATTAAGAACGCACAGAATCTGACCAATTACCTGCAGGGTTTGCAGACCAGGAACCTGGCTAGTAAACAGGTTTCGACCGGTTATTTCAGCATGTCCCTGCCCAGCAGCATTCATACAAACGTCGACTGGCATCTTGCAAAAAACATTTTTATCAATGCGGATGCAGTGATCAGCCTGCGCGGCCCCAACAGCCAGCACAGCGGTACCAATTACATTTCAACACTGAGCCTGACGCCGAGATGGGAAACAAAAACTTTCAGCGTCTACTCCCCGGTATCGGTGAACGTGCAAAAGGAGATCAACTGGGGGATCGGGTTCAGGGTTGGGCCCTTGTTTGTCGGTTCCGCATCAGTGCTATCGGATTTGTTTCAATCGCATGTCAGGACTGCAGACGCCTATATGGGAATCAGCATTCCCATTTTTGGCGGACACAAAAGCCACCCATCAAAACGGCCAGGTTCAAACGACGCAGACCGGTTGTCGACAAAAGATTCGGATGGAGATGGCATTCCGGACAGACGCGACAAATGTCCCTTTACAGCCGGTCCGGCTGAAAACAATGGATGTCCGCTTGTCAAACCGGAAGTAAAACACCTGGCTGATAGCGCCGCCCGGGAAATCTATTTTGCATTTAATAGCAGCGCTATCGATCCGCGTTCTTACCCGGCACTGGATACCCTCGCGTCGACGCTGCTGTTGGACGACAAACTCTTCCTCGACATCGAAGGGCATACCGATAATATCGGAACACATCGGAGAAATATGAAACTGTCGCTGGACCGCGCAGGCGTAGCCAAGGAATACCTGGTGGAGAAAGGAGTCCATGCGGAACGCATCGCGGTAAAGGGCTATGGTGAAACCCGTCCCGTGGATACGAATTTTACCGAGGAAGGCAGAGCGAGGAACAGGAGGATTGTGCTGGTACTTTGTTATAGATGACAGACTGCGATTGCCAAATGATTCGCCATTGTTAATCGTTTGATGGATCAACTGGCATTTCGAATACCTGGCCCTTATCAAAGCGCTGATCAAGGAACCACTGCCGTTCACTCCAGTAATACCGAGGCTTAATCATGGTACCCATCCGGAAAACGGGCTGTGATCGTTTTCCGGCCGCCTTTTTTGTGTTACTTATTTGGCGGAGCAAAAAGTAGCGAACAGTCTATGAGACCGAAAATGCTGATCTCCCAAAATTATCTACAACGACATCGAAGGCGACTCCGGACTCCAGACTTTCCCTAAATTGCAATCAAATCTCCCTGCTACATGCCGCAACAACTCCGCAGCCGAAACTGGTTTGGTAAAACGGGGAAGGATGGTTTTATCTATCGCGCCTGGATGAAAAACCAGGGCATACCGGCTTATGAATTCGAGGGAAAGCCGGTCATCGGAATTTGTAATACCTGGTCTGAGCTTACGCCCTGTAATGCCCATTTCAGGGAGCTGGCCGAATCGGTCAGGCGGGGAATTCTCGAAGCCGGTGGTTTTCCGGTAGAGTTCCCCGTTATGTCGCTTGGCGAAACACTGATCAAACCCACGGCCATGCTTTACCGCAACCTGGTAAGCATGGATGTGGAAGAATCCATTCGTGCCAACCCCCTGGACGGAGTGGTATTGCTCTGTGGCTGCGACAAAACAACACCCGCCCTGGTCATGGGCGCCTGCAGCGTCAATATACCCGGTATCGTTGTATCCGGTGGGCCCATGCTAACGGGTAAGTATAGAGGAAAGGACATCGGCACCAGCGATGTATGGCGGTTTGACGAAGACTTTCGCCAGGGGAAGATGGGCCAGGAGGAACTGACGGTGGCTGAAGCCTGCATGTGCCGGAGCCGCGGCCATTGTGCGGTGATGGGAACGGCCTCTTCCATGGCCTGTATGGTGGAGGCCCTCGGGCTTTCACTTCCTGAAAATGCGGCCATCCCTGCCGCGGATTCCCGGCGTAAGGTGCTGGCCCAGCTATCGGGTCTGCGTATCGTGGACATGGTGAAGGAAAACCTGCGACTGTCCGATATTTTAACCCGCAAGGCTTTTGAGAATGCCATCATGGTCAATGCTGCCATTGGGGGCTCTACCAATTTCGTGATCCACCTGCTGGCGATTGCGGGGCGGATGGGTGTTCCCCTGGAACTGGAAGACTTCGACCGTTTTTCCGCAAACATCCCACTGATCGCCAATATACAGCCGGCGGGACAATACTTTATGGAGGACCTGTACTATGCCGGTGGACTGCCCGCGGTTATGAAGGAGCTTGACAAGCATTTACATAAGGATAGCATCACCGCAAATGGAAAAACGATGGGGGACAACTATCGTTCCGCCGAATGTTTTAACCGGGAGGTGATTGCCAGTACCAGCAAACCATTTAATCAAACATCGGGCATCATCGTGCTAAAAGGAAACCTGGCTGAGGCCGGGGCCGTGCTCAAACCCGCTGCGGCTACGCCGGTGTTGATGCGTCACCGTGGCAAAGCGGTGGTTTTTGAGGATATCGAAGATTACAAAGCCCGGATCGACGACCCCTTGTTGGAGGTGGATGAAACCAGCGTGCTGGTGCTGAAAAACGTGGGACCAAAGGGCTACCCCGGTATGCCCGAGGTAGGCAATATGGGGCTGCCCAAAAAACTGCTGGCCAGGGGAGTAACTGATATGGTGCGTATTTCAGACGGGCGAATGAGCGGAACAGGATTCGGCACCGTAGTGTTGCATGTATCCCCGGAGGCGGCTGAAGACGGAAACTTTTCCGTGATTCGCAGCGGGGACATCATTTCGCTGGATGTGGCCAACCGTAGTTTGCAGGTTGAGGTTTCGCAGGAGGAACTGGAACGCCGGAAAAAAGAGCGGAAACCAGGATCCTGGAAGGAGGCCAGGGGTTATGTGCATTTGTACCGCCAGCATGTGGAGCAGTCGCACCTGGGCGCCGACCTCGACTTCCTGAAAGGCGGATCGGGTAGTGAAGTAACCCGCGATTCCCATTGATTTTTTCAAACAGCAACGATATATGACCGAGCATTTGTTCCAGGACCGGGTGGCGATTGTAACCGGCGCCGGGCAGGGGATTGGTTTTGAGATTGCCCGTCAATTGGCGGTGCAAAAGGCAAAAGTGGTTTTGAATGATGTCGATCCTATGCTGGCAGAGAAAGCCTCAGCTTCCATTCGCGCATCGGGGGGAACCTGTAAGGCTTTTGCCGGCGATGTATCGGATCCGGAGCTGATCAAATCCATGGTCAGTTTTGCCGTAACAACCTTCGGGCGGCTGGACATGTCTGTTGCCAATGCCGGGATTACCCTGTTTGGAGATTTCTTAAACTACCCGGCAGACTCGTTTTCCCGGGTAATGCAGGTAAACCTGGGCGGCAGCTTTTTCCTGGCGCAGCAGTCGGCCAGGCAAATGATCGCGCAGGGATCAGGGGGAAGCATCCTGTTTATGTCATCTGTAACTGGTCACCAGGCACACAAAAACCTTGCTGCCTATGGCATGACAAAGGCTGCGGTGGAAATGCTGGCCCGGAACCTGGTGATTGAATTGTCGGAGTTCCGGATCAATGTCAACGCCATTGCCCCGGGCGCCACGCTCACTGAAAGAACCCTCGGCGATCCTGAATATGAAAAAACCTGGTCGGAGATCACGCCACTTGGCCGCCCGGGGACTACCATGGACGTTGCGCAGGCTGCGCTTTTTTTGCTCTCGCA
The DNA here is from genome assembly GCA_035499675.1 of Puia sp. GTDB lineage: Bacteria > Bacteroidota > Bacteroidia > Chitinophagales > Chitinophagaceae > Puia. Next base: position 4,836 of record DATJYH010000222.1, on the reverse strand, counting down.
CCAGGCGCGGCAGATTACGGGACAAACCCTCGTGATCGATGGCGGATGGAGCGCCATCAGTCCTTCTCCCTATCGATGAAGTTTACCAATGACAAAATTGCACGCTACCAATCTGAATCCTTATTCTTCTTTTTATCCCGGTAACTCCATCCATACAAGACAAACGCGATGATGAGGAAAATGATGATCCATTCCATCGACCAGTTTGATTTTGTTTGAAAGTTTCCAGGTCAACATCTCATTCCATTTCTCTTCTCCGGAAACTGCGTGAAAGATAGCCATTTAAAAATTGCTTCAAAAAAACATCCCTGGGTCGCTGGCCGGAAGGGTGGGGAAGGACGGTTGTTCCGCCGACCTGCCAAGATGAAAAAACACTGAAAATCCGGGTAGAAAATTTTTATTTTTTGCTCAATTACCCTGGGATATGGTAAATTTGTGTGCTAACAATTTTGGTTTTTATTAGTCATGTACGAATCCAGTATCTGAAATTCAATTACAAAATTTTGTAGCATATATATCTGATTATAAATATCTAATAACAAATTTATTAAACTTAATTATATCTACTTAAAATAAATAAAAAAATAGCCCATTTATGCATCATCACCCGGTTTATTAATAAAACCTTGAATTGAACTCATACAAACAGGTTGCCATGAATTTAATAACTGAAATTCAATATTTTCCACCGGTTACTTTCTACAGGACTTTGACTCCTGAAACACATATTGTTTTTGAACAATATGAAACCTACCAAAAAATGAGCTTTCGCAACCGGACCATGATAGCCGGGGCGAATGGGATCATCCTTTTGAGCATACCGTTGGAAACGGGCAGAGAACAAAAAAAGCTGATCCGGGACGTGCGGATCGATGCTTCAAAAAAATGGCAGATTGAGCATTGGAGGAGTATCGGGTCGACCTATAACAGGTCGCCCTGGTTTGATCATTACCGGGATGAATTGGAGGGGCTGTATCAAAAAAAATATGAGTTCCTGTTCGACTGGAACCTGGCTTGTTTTGAGTGGACACTTAGGAAACTGGGGCTTAGGACAACGGTGTCGCTGACCGAAGATTATTACCCAGACTATAATAGTGACGGTCATATTGACAGCAGGAATGCCCTCCTTCCAAGGAACTACCTGGACCAGGATCTGGTAAAATACAGGCAGGTTTTTGAAGATAGAATTGGCTTTCTACCCAACCTCTCGATTCTCGATCTGCTTTTTTGTGAGGGGAAACACGCTATAGGGTTGCTGGCAAGTTGACCACCTGGGGTTCTAATTTCCCTTCACCAACTCAGCAATCGCTTTCTCGATCCGGCTCTTCCGGGTAGCTTCCGTCTTAGCCCCGGTGATGGAAAGAACCATGGCCTTTTTACGGCTCGGCGGAAGTTTCTCGAAGGAGGTTTTGGCCGTTTTATTTTTGTCCAGGGCTTTTTGCCATTCAACCGGAAGTTCAATAACCCTTGGTTCATTGTCCAGTTCCAGGGTTACTTCCAATACATCCCCGCCTTTTACGTTAGCGTTATTCCTGTTTTCTGCGCTTAAGCTGACCAGGTATTTTTCTCCCATTTTGCCTACTGCACCCCGGTAACTATATCCATTCAGGGTCACTTTTACCAAGGGCTTTTTACCGCCTCCCAGCTTTTCGAGTACCGGCTCCGGAACATGGATGCCGGTGTTATTGCCGGTCTGCACAATCGTGGTCTTGTATTTCATAAAAGGAATGCAGGGTTTTCTTTCCTGGTCGTCCCGCAATGTTAGGAAAAACGGGCCGTGAGAAATTGTAAAAAATCATTGATTTACCAGGGATAGGGCGCTTTGAAGAATTCCCTGGGAGATTGCCCCGTGAAGGACCTGAACTCCCGGATAAAATGCGACTGGTCGTAGAATTCGAACTGATAGCCCAGTTCCGTGAGCGATTTTTTTTGGCCGGCCAGCGAAACCAGCGACTTCATGCGCACGATGCCGGAAAATTGCTTGGGTGTACAGCCCACCAGTTTCCGGAATCTTTTTTCAAATGCATCCTGGCTGAGGACGAAACGAGTCGAAAGACTGCGGATATCTGTTGCCCCATGCCGCTGGTAAATTTCACGGATGACGTTGAGGACGAGGGAATCCTGTTTGCTGCTATTAAGCCTTTGCAGGAAGAACTCTTCAACCACCCGGATCCTCTGCCGGTTGTGACTTGCCGATGCCACCCGGTCTTCCAGTTTCCTGACCTCAGCCGCTGGTTCAAATGCATCCAGCGAATAATACTGTTCAAAAAGCTCGTAGACGGGAGCCCTGAAAAAAGAAGCCGCACCGGTTTCCGTAAATGTGATCAACAAAGTGCCGGCATCTTTTTCATACCTGAACCTGCGCCAGGTTTTTCTCATCCCGGAAAGAACAACCGAAGGTATATTTTGCAGGCCATCGTCCTGTTGGTTACGCACTTTTCCGCGGAACTGAGTGGCCATCACCAGTCCGCAATGCGGCAACACCAGGGTTTCTGTTTCTTCCGATGTGGAAATGATGGTAAAGGACCGGATAAAGGGTCTGAGTAGGCTGGATGGCAAATGCTGTTCAACATTCATAATTTATTGCAGCGCTGATCAGCCCCCTGTTATTGCCGATCACTTCGCTTTTACAAATTACAAAACCTGGCGGGATGTGCGTGGATGGAGCGTGCCAGTCGCTTAAAAAAAAACCCCGCCTCAGGGCGGGGGGAAATAAGTTATCCGGGGATCACGCAGTTTTTAGATATAAACGATCTTATATTTTTTCCGGATCATTTCTTCCTGCATATGTATCACATCCATCTGTTTTTTCAACCGCATTTTTTCAAGACGCAGTTGGTCCTCGCGGATTCTTTGTTGCAGCCTGGCAGCCTGCTGTATATTTTTCTGTTCCAGCCGGCGGAGGGTTTCTACCTGTAGTTTGATGTCCCTGCTGAGTCTTAAGGCATCGGCATCGCTGAGGGTGATCTGTACGTCGCGGTTTAGCTTTTCCCAATCAAGCTGGCGCAGGGATTGGTTGATATTTGCCTGGAGTTTTTCAAGGTCAACCTTTTTCCCGGCACTGGTAGCATTTTTTTCAATTTGTTTCCAGTTAATCTCATTCAGGGCCTTGAGCGTCTTGTCCATCGACTCCTTTGCCTTTAATGCTTCATAACTCGGACGTTAGTCTGCCGGCAGGGTGTCGATCAGGATCTTATAAGAGAAACTGGCACTGGGTACATAGGGCGTTTCATCGGGGGCTGCCGGACCTGCTGGCGCAGCGGCCATGACGGGTGCAATCGAGTATACCCTTGTTTCGGCCTGAACGGCATTAACCGCCCGACCCTCGTCGGGTGGGTCATCATCCGTGTCGCTCACCATCGTGAGGTCATTATTGGCTTCGTCCGGAATGATTTCTTCAGGCCTTGGCTGCCGGTGTTTTGTTTTAGCGGTTGCCGTCCGGAACGGTCCTACGGCGTTAGAAGGCGGTATAGCAGACCGGATGTTGCCCAGGATCATACCGGGGCCTTCACCGGGATGGTAAACGGATATGGTACGAACTGTGACCTGGCTGGCGGCCAGTTTTACCGGCTGTGCCAACACCAACAACCCCGCGATGGCGGCCAGCAGGAGACAACCAAAGAGGGAGGCACTGTAGCGATTTGCCCGGGTGGGGTGTCCTGTTACTCTCTTCACCCTTTCGAGCAAAAGCCGCTCATTCCTACCCACGGCTGCCAATACAAAATGATGGTGGCTATGCCGGTTTCTCTCGAGTGACAACAATGCCGTCGCATACACATGTGGGTTATATTGGTATTGTAACACCAGGTCGTCGCAGCAATGTTCTCTTTCCCGGCGGATGCTGGCAATCAGCAGCCGGGCAAAGGGATTGAAAAAGAAAATATTTCCGGCAACGGCCAGGAGGAGGTTTATCAGATAGTCGTTCCGGCGGATATGCGTCAGCTCATGCAGGAGGATGGACTCGACCTGTACGGTGGACAAATGCGTAACCGTGGCGATCGGAATCAGGATCACGGGTTTCAGGAACCCGATGGTGACCGGGCTGTCGATGGCGGAGGAAAGCCAAACCGAAATTTTTTTATGGATGCCCAGGTGAAGCGCGGTATTGGCGCAAAATGACCTGAGTTCAGCGCTGATTTTTTGGAGCCCGGTTGATTTCAGCCGCTCCAGGTGCCGGTAAAAATAGAGGTAGCGGGCGAAGAGATAACAGACAGTGCACAGGTAGGCAAAAGTTAAATAAGGTAGCAATTGGTTCAGCAATTTTTTGCCGGTATACAGCCATAACATGAGGTTGTTTCCGGTGGACGATGTCAGCACAGGAATATTGCCTGTTCCTGCGCCCGGATCAGAAGACAAGCGACTGAAAAAGGTCAACACAAACCATCCCGTGCCCGCCGCCGTGAGGAGCAGTGCTGCCATATGCCGGGTCGTTGCTGAAAAACCCTTGCCCGTTCCTGACAGTACCAGGTGCAAAACCCAGAGCAGGGCCATTTGCCAGACACTGTTGATCAGCGACCAGCCCAGCGCCTGGAGCAGTTGTGATGGTTGTATAACAGGCATGCTTATTGTTTTTTGAGATTATCCAATAAATGCTGTATTTCCTCCAGTTCCGCCGGCGACGCCTTATGATTGCCCAGCGCCTGGAGCACCAGTTCGGTGGGAGAGCCTCCAAACAGGGTGTTGATCATTTTACCGAGCAGGTGTTTCTGTGTTCTTTCCCGGCTCACGGCGGCCTGGTAAATATGCGTTTTCAGCGAATCATCTCTTTTTACCAACCCTTTTTCATGCATGATCTGCATCAGTTTGAGGGTAGTGGTGTACCCCACATCCTTGCTC
>DATJYH010000221.1:0-12954 GCA_035499675.1 Puia sp. | reverse complement strand
TCTCCGGGTAGCATGGCGGGGGAGGGTGCTGCCATGTTCCTGGTGAACGGTTCCGCCGCAGGTGCTATAGCCCGTTGCGACAAATTACAAATGTTTAGCAGCAGTGATCCCGAATGGATCGCCGAACAGTGCAGGATTTTTGTGCAGGAATGGCTGAAGGAGGGTGATGGGGTGAATCTTTTTCTTTCAGGAGAAAATGGAGACCACCGGCTTATGCCTTTTTATACTGCCTGTGAATCTGCACTGGGATCATCTACCAACATTGCTCGCTTTAAACACATGAGCGGCGAATACCCCACCGCGTCTGCCTTTGGCTGCTGGCTCATTTGTGAAATGTTTCAGCGCCGGTCCATTCCGGCGCATATGATAAAAAAAGCCGGCAGACAAACAGCCGGCCGGCACATTCTCTTATACAACAACTACAAGGGAGTTCAGCATAGTTTAATGGGATGGTCGCTGGTATAAATCTATGCACAGTTGAGGGTTACTCCCTCTACGAATGCCCGGGATCTTTACCACATCAACCATCTTCCTCAATTATTTTACACGATCAAAAAATTCATTCTGTAACTCCAGTGTTTTATTATCAGCTTTAACAGCTTTCAGCGCTTCCACCAGCGAGGCGATGTAGTGCTCGTTCACCAATTCACCCAATGCCCGTGTTGCCTTGGCGCCGTCGCCTGCATAGTGATTGGGAAAGTCTGCATACCACCAGATCGCGGTATATACATTCGGAATGTTTAACCGGTTTTGATTAGCTCCCGATTCATTGTTGGCGCTGTCCATTTTTACGAGGTCTGGTCTCAGATAAAGAATGGAAGAGGTTTCTCTTTCACCTGCATGCATGTCGCCCTCAGGATCCGATTTGTGGAGCGCTGCCAGTTTCCGGCGATAGGCTGAATCAGATCCGGGTTCAAAAAAGTATACTGCATAATTTCTTCGCTTTTCCAAACGGGTTTGGATAAAATACCTGATCAGTTCGGGGTTCCCGCCGTGGCCGTTGATGATGACGATGCGCTTAAATCCATTCCGGCCAATTTCATCACAGGTGGCCTCCAGCAGGTCCCATACCACGCGCTCTGAAAGTGCGAAAGTACCTGGCTGGTGCCGGGCTTCATTGATCTGGCCATAAAAATAGTCCGGGAACACGACCGCATACTCTTTTTTGGTGGCACGGGCTGCCCATTCCCTCACCTGGATCAGGTCCGAGCCGATGGGCACATGGGGACCATGTTTTTCCAGGATTCCAATAGGCAGTATGCAGGTTTGATTTGATTTTTCCAGGGCCCGGGGCCAGTCGCTCGCGGTCAATTCATCCCAGCGGCTGTGCAGTTCCTGTGCGCCGGCATGCAAACAGGACCATGCCAGGCAAAAGAGCACCAGGATTTTTTTGTTGATGCGTATTGACATAAAAATATTTTTTGTGAATATAGATAATTATGAATTGGACAAAACCAAATCCCATTTCCGGATCGGTTCCGTCAACGAACAGGCATGGCCATTTTTACCGGCCGGAATTCACATGGATAGGGATGAGCCGTTGTTATTTTGAAAGCCATCTGTGCCCGCTTGCCAGGCTACCTCCCTGTTCCCGGCTTTGGAAATTCCAACTATTTAGTTGTAACTTAAGCCATTATATGTGGTCTGGGGTCGCAACTAGGCAGGTTAAAAAAACCGGGAAAAACGGTTACAAAAGATTGTACAGACCTTACTAATTATTGACTATATGAAAGCTGGAAAAATGTATGCCGATGAAGAACTCATCCAGGCCATCCAGGATAAAAAGAGTACCGATGATGCGATCCTATACATCTATCAGCAGTATAGTGACTATATCAGTTCTTTTATTATGAATTATGGCGGAAGCCGGCAGGACGGCGAAGACGTTTTCCAGGAAACGGTGGTCGCCTTCGTCGACATCGTGAACCGGGGCAGGTTCAGGGGCGAAGCCAGTATAAAGACCTTCCTTGCTTCCATAGCGAAGAATACCTGGTTTAACGCGCTGAAAAAACGGGAACGATCGGCGGCAAGGGAAAAACTGTACGAGACCAGTAAGGAGGAAAATGAAATGGATGTGAGCCACTACATCAGTGAAAGGGAAATGAAGCAGCAATTGCGTGAGCTCTTATACAAACTCGATGAGCCCTGCAGAAAGATACTCCTGTTGTTTTACTATGAAAATCTGTCGATGAAAGAAATGGTCGATCATCTGCCGTATGAAAATGAACAGGTGGTAAGAAATAAAAAATACAAATGCCTCCAGCAGTTGACATCTTATGTAAAGAATGATCCGCTGGCAGCAGCAAAAATAAAATCAGTTTAATCAAATACCCTATACATGTCGCAGAACAAAGAACAGATTCTCATTGACTACCTCGATAGCAGCCTCCAGGGAGCAGCACCCATTACGGTTGCACAGTTGATCCGGGAAGACCAGGACATGGCAGCAACATGGCTGAACCTCCAGTTGTCCGTAGACATCATCCGTGAAGCCGGTTTGAGGGAAAGGGTTGCCCGCATCAGAAGGCAATATGAACAAAACAGGTCAGCCTCCGGAAAACCTGCGGTGGTCCGCCGTCTGAATTACAAGCTGCTGTTCCGCGCTGCGGCCTGTGTGATCCTCCTGGCAGGCGCTGCTATCCTGTATAAATATTCCACAACCACCCCGGAGATGTTGTACAGCAAATATTATACTACCTATGATCTGGGTACCAGCAGGGGCGAGGGGCATGCAGAGGCCATGGAGCGGGCGTACCGGCAAAAACAGTGGGAAGTGGTATTGAGCTTGCAGGCATCTTCGAAAGAAACGGACAACAAAACGCTCTTCCTGTCGGGGATGGCGGCCATGGAATTAAAAAAGTATAACCAGGCTATCGAAGATTTTCAGCAGGTGCTCAACCGTAACCTGCAGACGCGTGATACTTATTTCCAGGATGAAGCAGAATATTACCTGGCGATGAGCTACCTGGCCAGCCAGCAAACCGATCAGGCGATAACAATACTTACAAAGATCCGGGCCGACAAAAATCATCTCTTTTACAAAAGAGTGCATAACATGTCCTCACTGGATTGGGAAATCCTCCGGTATAAAGGACGGAAATAGACCGGGTATTTTTTGGCAAGAAAAGCAGTCCCCGGGGGCTGCTTTTTAATTTATAGATTATCAATGTATTGTGGCTTACAAAAAAATCGGGTTTGCCGGTTACGTTTTTCTTTCCCGTTTGTACCAATATAGGTAAGCAGTTCTTTGAAGAAGTAATTAAATAAGGTTATTCAAGTATCCATGAAAAACCGGTTTGACGGCTTTAACGTATATCTATCATATCCAATTCCAATCATTGACCATTGTTCCGGTCCTGTGAAAAAATATCCGGATCCTTTGAAAAACATGTTCGATCCTGTGAGAAACCAATCCATATCCATGTTACACCGGTCCAATCCGTAGAAAAACATATATCCATGTCCGTTTGAAACCCAGCCCAATGTCTGATGAAAGCCATTTGTTGAAAAAAAGTCGGCGTACCTTTGAAAACAGTTTAGCGTTTGGAGAAACATTTTTAAAATCCTCTGTCTTTGAAAAGCGTCGACTTTTTTTTCATTTTCTTTCCCATGGTGAAGCTTATTCCACCCACTGTTCCCGCAACCACAACGATCATGAGAATCCATGCAACGGGTGCATGCGTTGCCTGAACGGGGTCAGTATTTCCGATCAGTATAAGATCTGACCAGTATTCCGGGCTGGTATGCAGGGCACCGCTATGGAGATAATCTAACTTGGCCTGCTGCAAAGCCTTTGATTTCGTATATCCTTTTTGAAGATAGTGATGAAACCGTTTCAGAATGGCCGCCGTCGCTTCGTCGTCGGCTTTCCAGAGACTGTTTACCGTGCTGGCGCAACCGGCGTAGGCAAAGGCCCGGGCCAGGCTGATGACGCCTTCGCTGTTGACGATCTCGCCCTTTCCGGTTTCGCAGGCGCTGATGATCACCAATTGCGTGGCATCCAGGTTCAGGCCATACAATTCCTCCAGGTAAAGGCAATCTTCCAGTTTTGATTTTTTTTGTGGGTAGAAGGCGATAAAAGAACCCGATGCATTATTGACATCGGCTACGGCATGTGTGGCCAGGTGAACGATCGGGTAGTGGTTGATTTCATCCAGGAATCTTTGCCGGGTAGCTGCACTGTCCACATAGGCCTTTCCCTTCAGCCCCGCAATTTCTTCACCCGATGCCGGCAGCGGATCAAAATGAGCACTGCTATCAGCTACCGGGCTGACAACCGTACTGGCAAAGGGCGCAAAGGCGAGGACCCTGTATCCCTGTAACCCACCTTGTTCAACCCTGGTTGGATGCACCAGGAACCTGGGTGAAAACTGGTAACTGATTGTCGTTGTCTCGAGAAGGGTTTGCCCTGTTAGGTTCGCGGGCAGCGATTCGAAAGGAAGAAAATAAAGCAAGCCATCCGGTATGATCATCCATTCCGTTTTCCCAGGTACCAGTTTTTGCAGCGGCGCGATCAGTTTTTCGTATAGTACCGGGCCAGTTCTGCCGCCATTGAATTTTCTCCCGTTTTCGGCGGTTGTCAGCAGGCGGATCCAATTCCGGATATCTTCCTGAAGGATGGAAATGGAATCAAGACTACAGTGTTTCAAGCCCGAGTCGGTCAGTGCAAACACCTCCAATGCATCGTTCGTAAAATAGAAGCTGATCAATGCCTGCTCTTTTCCCAGTTGTTGTTGCAAAGTCCGTACGGCCGGATAATCATCGCTGTATTTTTCCTGGTAAAACCGGCTGTTTTGTTCCAGCTCTTTTTGGAGCCTGGAAAGTTCGATTTCATATCCCATTTTTTCCCTGGCAATGGCCACCAGTGCAACTCTGTCCTGCTCCTGGTCGCTTTTGACGTTTAACCTTGCGATGTTGAATTTGATGTTTCTCTCCTTTTGCAAAATGCTTTCATCGATACCCGGGATATTGTGAAGATTTCTCAACTGCAGGCCCGCTGCCATGATCGAGGCCTTGCTCTTCTCCAGGGTCACGAATGCCTCTTCCAGGTAGGGGCCTTCAGGATGCATCCGTTGCAATTCCAGGCAAAGGGAGATGGCATCCTGGTAGGCTTCCTGGTTTTTTTTCTTCAGAAATATTTTTGCGTCATCGGTGTCGTAATTTTTTTCGATATATCCCAGGAGCGAGAGGGCGCTTTGGCAGGCATCCAGCGCAGCGCTGAGATAGGATTCCTGTCCGTTTTTCCGGAACAATTTTTCCAGCGTCCGGGCTTTGCTAAACAAGGCATCGAACAACCTATAATAGGCAAAGGAGCCAGTGAAATGCGTCGGGTTGGAAAAAATCCCGTTGTTGGCGAAATTTCCAGAAAAAATGCCGATGGCTTTTTGCAGGTTTTCAAGGGCGGGTTGATAACGTTCCCGGCTATTGAGTAATTCCGCGCGGTACAATGCATTGATGCCGATATCCAGTTCGTTGACGTGGTTGTCTTTTTTCCCCGCTTCGCGTGTCAGTTCGTCCAGAAAATCTTCAGCCTCCCGTTCATGGTGGAGTTGGAAGCAGGTATGAGCCATTTCGTTGAGGACGCCCGGCAGTTCCTTTCGGTTTACTTTCCTGAAACAGGCCATGGCCTCTCCATAGTGGTTTAGCGCACTGTTGGCTCTTCCCATATTGTTATAGATATAATTGGGAATTCCATGATAGGCGGATGCGGCATGTTCCTGTATCAGCGAATTATACATGGACAGCGACTCATGGTATTGTCCCAACCGGTAACAGGCGGCAGCCATATTGGTCCTGATGGAAAAGGCGGCGGCGCTGTCGTAGGGGTGCCTGCCTCCGATGATGTCAAGCGCCCGGCTGAAATAATTCTTGCTTTGCAGGTAGTTGCCGTTGTCATAATAAAGGACTCCCAGGATGCTGTACAATCTTTCTTTCTCCGGTACGTCCGGAAAACGGTTCATAATGGATTCCGCCTGAAGCAGCAGCAGGTTGGCGGAATCGAAATTATTGAGGTTATAATAACTTGTTCCGGCGTATACGTATACCCGAAAGGCAACGGAATCGGCCAGCTGCCTGCTTTTTTTTTGCAGGGCAATCGCCTGCAGGTAAGATACTCCGGCACCCGTATAATTGAGTTGTACATCCAGCAGCACGCCTTTGCAGAGATAGCTCTGGAACAGGATCGAATCGCTGCAACAGCCGGGATGCCGCACATTTTCTGCTATGATCTGGTTAAAGGAGGCAAGAGCCAGTTTGTCGGTGGAGTCGGTGGGGAGGGGGCTGTTGAAGAGCCGGCTGGCTTTCTGGAAAAGCTTTTCGATATCCGGGTTTTTACCGGATACAGGATCGCCCGTATAAAAGGACATGAGCAGCAGGAACGCCGGCCATAACCGTGCAACCTTCCCTGGCATAGGAACTGAATTTTAAATGTGCAGACAGGTTCCTGGAAAACGCCCGGGAATGCTCAATATTGCCCTTGATGAACGGGTCTCTGCATCAGTTAAACCGGCTGATGATGACGATCGGAGGCCTTGGGCTGGGATTGAGGTTGATCAATTGGTTGAGCAATGCATTCAGCCTTCTTCCCAACACCTGGTTCAACAATGCCTGCGGGATCAGCGACTTGCTGGTATAGTATACCAACTGTACCTGTATCTGTTGTATCGCATTGTTGCTTCCGTCGTTCAGGCTGTAATAAATGGTGGGATTAATGGTGGTACCATCCAGGGGCAATATGCCAAATGCGCCCTGCGACAAACTTTTTTGCAGGTCAATGACACCTGTTTTATTATCCACTACTACTTTCATCCGATTGGCCGATCCCGTGATATCGTATTGACAGCCCGGACCGTTGGGATCACAAATGCTTGTCAGCGCAGGGTTCGCGTTATAATAGGGGGAGGCCAGGGTTTGACCGTCGGCCAATACATATACGCTGTCGAGGTAATCCGCTCCTGCCAGGACAATGGTCTGTAAACAGGTGTCGTTGGTGCCGGATTTTACAAAACCCACGGTATAACGGGCCCCTGTCTGGCTCTGGGTTACATCGATGGCGCCGGTATTGGGATCGATCACCATGCCACCAGGCCAGGAAATATAGGTCCCTGTTCCGGGCGTATTGAGGGGACTGACGATATAATCCTGGCCCTGCACAGTAGGCTGCGGGTAAAGGATGGAATCGCCGTAATTTGGTGAATAGGGGCATTCGGTAGATGCAGTCTGCGGATAAGGAATGGGCTGGGTAACCGGGACCGGCTGCATATTACCGCTGGAATCCACCTGTCTGGCAGGGGGTGGGACCGGGGTATCGGGAGGATTGTCCGTGGTTACGGTTTTCCTGCAGGCAAATGCCAGCACCAGCAGCGCCAACAAGATGGATTTATAAACAGGAAGATCTTTTTTCATGGGTACGGTGGATGGGTTAACGGATGACAAAATACTCATTTTTTTTCATGGTACATAGTTTTCAGGTCGGTTTTTCAAGACGGATATTTCATGGAATTTGGTTGAAAGCAGCCATGGACCTGGTTTTTAACCTCCCTGCCTGGCTTGTTATTTACGTGTGTGCATAACCGGTATAAACAACCGAAGGGGAACACGGTATGACCGGAAACCGGATATCCATCGCGGCCGCCATACCGGCTTTGCACAAATGATGTTAATCGGCCTGCAGAACGGTGCGGCACTTAGAACAGGTGCGAACCCGTGCGGTAAATCGCCAGGCCAAGAACCACCAGGTAAGCCAGGTAATACCCCACCACCAGGCTGCAGCCCCAGTAAAACATGGTTTTGGATGAATGAATCCTGATCCGGATTTCGTTGAGTGTTTGTTGCGTTTCCATAACAGTACGTTTTAATGCTGAGTTTTTAAACGACCCGATGAACGGCATCTGTTATCATTAGTACGGGCAGATATGTGCTGCGTAACCTCAAAAGCTTTTTTTTTTGAACATTTTTGCATTTCAGCTTTAATTGTATGATTTTCAACTATGTATGCATCTGCGCGGGCTGCATGGGATAGGTATTATAGCTGGCCTGATCAGGTTTAGGCCGCCAACATCATATATAAAAAAAGGGTCAGTCCGGCAACCATCCGGGATGAAGAAATGGTTAATACTCTTAAAACGGTGACAATCAAGGCAAAAAAAACTGGCAAAAAAAATTGGGGTTAGATTTTGGGGTCTCCCTGAAATTGCTCCCAAAATCCGTAAATTTGCCCTGCTCCCCGGAACAATCCAATGTAACGGAAGCTACCATAACCTCGCAGTCTACCCCATTAATTTCAGAACCTACTGCCTGTTAATTCAATTAGTTACTTTTTAAATACCCGTGTGTATGTATTCGTATGCGTTGCTGGAAAAGAATTGTTATTACCTGATCCAGGAAAAGGAAGAAGATCCCATCAGCCTGATCAGGGTAAACCTCGAAACGGACCATTGTATGTATGTTTCCAGGTTCGGGGAAAGTACTTTGATTGAATGGAAAAAGAAAACAGATCCCATTTTCGAGATTCTCGAATTGCTGGGGGATGATAAAGTGAAGGATTGGGAATCGATTTATAATGACAACCAGGGCAGCTATAACTATGAAGAGGATGAGGAATAGCCGGCGGGCCATTTCTCCCTGATGCATGATGATACGCGTGCAGGCCTAAGCCCTCCTCCATTCAGGCCTTGCATGCTTCCACAAACCAACGCTGGTAAGGGTTATGGCCAGGATCAGGCTGAGATAATACAGGAAAATATTGGCTGCCAGTGAATCCTTGTGATAGGTAAGATAGTTGAAGAAGAAGGTTACCACGGATATACCGTAATCAAATATGAAACCCGCATATACAAAGCCCATGGTTTTTTCGAGCGGGCTGTGCTCGATCTTTTGAAAATATTCTGCCAGACCGGAGAAGCTGAAAAATAGGGCCAGCAGCCCACCCACCGCAATGATGATGGTGCTGGAATTGAAATTGTGCCCCATCCACACTACCAGCACCGGTTCAAAAATGATGATGAAACACAGCAGGTAAAAGATGATTTTTTTCTTGATTCCGGTGGCGGAGAAATAAAATATTAAGAGGGCCAGCGGCGTATCAAACAGGTTGTACAGCAGGATCAGTTTATTCTGAATGTCGTTTGCCTGTATTCCCAGGCAATCGGGCAGATTGACGACTGCGTTGGCCACCCAATAGATGGCAATGAACAAGTAGGCTTTAACGCTGCCTAGTTTTTTCCACAGCATCAATAAAAGCGGCAGAAAACAAAGGGCTACGGTGACTACGGACAGGGCTGGGTTCAGCAATGAAAACACAGTTTTCACGGATAAGCGTTTAACTATAATAGCGAAAAAAAAGGCTTTTTTATTATTGGTAAAAGTACTTTGTTTTATACGCAAATTACTGAGAGCTGAAACAGGGAGTTTTCTCGATAAATTGCTGACTGCAGTTTACTTGTGGAACATTTCGGTTTTATGCACATCCAGTGAATAACTCCAAAAAAAACCATCCGGCCCGGTTTTGGTATATTTGCCCGGTTTGAAAAAAGGCAGTATGGCAGAAGCAAAGAAGGATCTTTTTGAATACACGGAAGAATCGATCAAATCGCTCGACTGGAAGGAGCATATCCGCCTCCGTCCCGGTATGTACATTGGTAAACTGGGCGATGGCAGCAGCGCAGACGATGGCATTTATGTACTGCTCAAGGAAGTGATTGATAACTGTATCGATGAACATACCATGGGGTATGGCAAGCAGATTGATGTTGCTGTGGAAGGGAAAACGGTCGCCGTACGCGATTATGGCCGTGGCATTCCTTTAGGTAAAGTGGTGGATGTGGTCAGCAAGATCAATACAGGCGCCAAATACGACAGCAAGGCATTTCAGAAATCCGTTGGTTTGAACGGCGTCGGGACCAAGGCAGTCAACGCCCTCAGCCAGTATTTCAAGGTGACAGCATTTCGGGATGGCAAAGAAAAGACCGCGGAATTTAGCAAGGGTGTGTTGATCAAAGAATACAGGGAATCAAAAACCGGTGAATCCAACGGGACGTTGGTCAGTTTCGTGCCCGATGAATCCGTCTTTAAGAATTTTCATTTCATCAACGAATACCTCGACAACCAGTTTTGGAACTACTGCTACCTGAACGCCGGGTTGATCATCAACTTCAACGGGAAAAAATACGTTTCAAAAAACGGTTTGCTGGACCTGCTCCAGCGTCGTACCAACGAAGATGAACTTTGTTATCCCATCATCCACCTCAAAGGGGAGGATATCGAAGTGGCCATTGCCCATAACAATGACTATGGAGAGGAGATCTTCAGTTTTGTGAACGGGCAATTTACTACCCAGGGCGGCACCCACCAGCAGGCCTTCCGGGAAGCCTTTGTCAAAGTAGTGCGGGATTTTTACAAAAAGGATTATGACGCCGCCGACATCAGGCAAAGTATCGTCGCGGCCGTTTCGGTTCGGGTGGTGGAACCGGTGTTTGAGTCGCAGACCAAGACAAAACTGGGAAGCCAGTACATTGTGGAAGGCGGGGCCAGCATGAAGAATTTTGTGAACGATTTCCTGGCCCGGGAACTGGATAACTATCTCCACAAAAACGCATCCACCGCCGATGCCCTGAAAAAACGCATTGAGCAAAGTGAGAAGGAGCGAAAAGATCTTGCCGGCATAAAAAAACTGGCCAACGAACGGGCCAAAAAGGCCAACCTGCATAACAGGAAGCTGCGCGACTGTCGCTTTCATTACAACGATGAGCCTACAGGCAAAGACAAGGAAGCCATACTTGAAAAACAGAAAGAAAGCACCATTTTTATCACCGAGGGTGATTCGGCCAGCGGGTCCATCACCAAGGTCAGGAATGTGGAAACCCAGGCCGTATTCAGTCTCCGTGGCAAGCCACTGAATTGTTTCGGACTTACCAAAAAGATCGTATACGAAAACGAGGAGTTTAACCTGCTGCAACACGCGCTCAACATAGAAGATGGCATCGAAGGGCTGCGTTATAACAATATCGTGATTGCAACCGATGCGGATGTGGACGGTATGCATATCCGTCTTCTCCTCATGACCTTCTTCCTGCAGTTTTTCCCGGACATTGTAAAAAACGGGCACGTTTATGTGCTTGAAACCCCTCTGTTCAGGGTGCGTAATAAACAGGAAACGATTTATTGCTATGACGAGACAGAAAAACAGGCGGCCATGCGAAAACTCGGCGGTAAACCGGAAGTAACCCGCTTCAAAGGCCTGGGGGAAATTTCACCCGAGGAATTTGCGCGGTTCATAGGTGCCGACATGCGGGTGCAGCCGGTGCTGATCATGCCTGAAACGCATATCCAGCAGATTCTGGAATATTATATGGGTAAGAACACACCCCAGCGCCAGGATTTTATCATCGACAACCTCAGGGTTGAGGTGGACCTGGTAAAGGAAGAGCCCGCCTGATACCCGTTCGCAGCCTTGACCAGATCGATCTGGGGGACGACGAGCGGTTTTGCAGATAAACACGGCGGATACCGCCGTTAAAATTTCATCTATCATGATTCATATCGTATTTCAGCGCAACGATGTCAGTGTGTTGGCCGAGGCCATACAATTGGACAGCTCCCTGCAAGGTGATATTTTGCAGATTGCAGATGATTTCGCCGTCGGCCCTATTTTCGATATTTACACGGCAGAAGGAATGGAGAAACGGCGTCAGTGGTGGCGGGCTGTATTGGCCGGTGGCGACTACGCAGGGCTGGTGGACGATGGCTCGGTACAGGATGATGCCGCAACGGTGGCTGCGCTGAAAGAAAAACTGGACCAGGAGCCCCGGGAGATTCTCTGGATCTGGGCTGCGCAGAACAAACACGATGTGAGTGGTTATTACTGGCTGATCAGCCAACTGAAAAATTACAGCGGCCGGATATACATCCTGTACCTGAACAATCTTCCGTTTATAAATACCAAGGGACATATCTTTTACCCGGTCAACCTCTTTGATATTCCTGCCAAAGAGTTTTTAAAGGCCCGCAAATTGGCCAGGCCGGTCACGCCCGGCGAATTTGAAGTGGACTCCGACGAATGGATAAAACTTAGTGGCGAGAACAAGGGCGTTCGGATACTGGAGGGAGGCAAAAAGCTGCTGCAGTTTGATTACGAATACTATGACAGGGACCTGCTGGGGTTCGTCAGCAATGATTGGCAGAAAGCCAGCAAGATCATTCATCATTTTCTTTCCAGGGCAAAACAGGTCACCGGTGACGCCTTCCTTTTGTGGCGCCTCAAACTGCTGGCGGCTGCGGGGGAATTTGATGTGCAGGGAGAACTCAGGAACATGAAAGATTTTGAGATCAAATTAAAAACAACTCAGCCCGTTGCGGATACCGTTTCGCCATAACAGTGCCGGATGAAAAAAATTGTCAACTACTGTTTGTATGTACTGGCCGCCTCTTATTGTACGGCACCCCTGCATGGACAGACTGTAACAGAAACCATTGATGAACTGCTGAAAGCTTATTCGGCGCAGGGGGAATTCAATGGCTGCGCACTGGTTGCAAAAAACGGGACGGTAATGCTCAACAAGGGATACGGGTTCCGTAACCTGCTGGCCAAAACCCCACATGATGCACATTCCATATTCCAGATAAGTTCACTCACCCAGGAGTTTACCACGGCCATCATTCTGCAAATGCAGGAAAAAAAGTTGTTGTCGGTCAGGGACCCGATTGCTGCCTACCTGCCCGGCTTTCCGCACGGAAACGAGATCAGTATCGAGGACCTCCTCACACATACCTCGGGTATTTTTAACTATACCGACAACCCGGAATTTATAAAGAGTGGATGGGTGAAGCCGATCAGGACAGACAGCCTGGCTGTCTTTTTTCGCGGGAGGCCCCTGGAGTTTCAACCGGGGACGTCGTACCGCTACAGCAATTCGGGATATGTACTGCTCGGGTATATCATAGAAAAAATAAGTGGTA
>DATJYH010000220.1:0-10311 GCA_035499675.1 Puia sp. | reverse complement strand
CGGCGGACACCTATATGGGTTCCAATGGCTATTCTCTCAAGTTAAATGGAGTGGAGTACGGTTTTAACAGCAACGCGGCCAGGAGAGAAATTGTGCTGCATGGTGCAGATTATGTCAGTGAACAATATATTGCCATGAATGGTTTCCTGGGAAGAAGTTGGGGATGCCCGGCCGTGCCACTGGAAGAATCCAGGGATATTATCGACAGCATCAAAAACGGCAGCTGCCTGTTTATTTATACTCCACAGGTTAAGTACCTGAGTGGATCAAGACTGCTCAACAGTAAGGCATAACCGAATTTCAGTACATGGGCGATACAACGGCAATGGTATGATAAAGTGCGGAAGCCGTGGGGTTGCAGCAGTTAAAATCTTCTCCTGTCTCCCCTGTCCCTGTCTCTGTTAAATCTTCCATTGTTGTTATCGTTGTTTCCCGGACCTCTTCTTTCCCGGGGCTTGAATCCACCGCCACCACCTCCGTTGGAAGGCGCTTCGGCTTCCTTGACAGACATCTTTTTACCCTTCAGCCCCGCGCCGTCCAGTGTCTCAATGGCTTGTTGTGCTTCCTGGTCTACGAGCATCTCTACAAATCCAAACCCCCGGCTTTTTCCTGTTTCCCGGTCCATGATCACCCTGGCTGAACCAACCTCGCCATATAATTCAAACATCTCCTTCAGGTCTATGTCATCAAAATCATAAGGCAGTCCCGCCACGAACAAGTTCTTTGCCATAAGACAATTAATTTTAATAAAATTACAGAAGATTACCCATACTTCTTCCGCAGAGATAAAACAATAGGTTAATCTTTGTTAAATCTCATTTTTCCAAAAAACAGCATTTGCTCATAAATGATGCCAGAATCTTCCAAAGCAGGGACATAGCAGGTCGGCGTATCTTCAACCTGCCTGCGTGCCTGCGCCCTGACTATTTTGACTATTATCTTTTTTATAAATCTTAGGCCAGGTTGTAATGACAATTTGGCCAGCAGACGTGCTACTACCTGGCAGACCAGCGTCTTAATTGTCGGAATACGATGAGAACAGCAAGGAGTGTCAGCACCGCAATAACCGAGGTTATTGCCCAATTAGGCGTCGCACGCCTGATCATGGGTACCGGGTCGGCATTGCCGATCAGGATCATGGGAGCCCAGTACACCGGCAGGGCGTTTTTATTCCGGTCTTGACCAATGAAAAAAAGTTTAGCCTCCCGCAACGCATCATCCTTATTCATTCCTTTGGAGATGTATTCGTTAAACCTGCTGCTGAGCGTGTAAATGGATTGTTCATCAGATTCCCACAAAGTAGCTGCCACCGATGGGATACCTGCCCCGGAAAATCCCCTGGCCAGGCTGAATATCCCTTCCCCGCTATAACTCCTGCCAACATTGGTGACGCAGGCGCTTAACAAAATGAGCCGGGTGGAAGGCTTTTCCAGGAGTTGGAGTTCTGACAAATGCAAAGCGGAATCGGACATGAAAAGCAACGGCTCGGCGTCGGTGCTGTCTGCCGCAGCGTGGGTAAATACGGTCACGACATGATACCCGGGCACTTCATCCAGGAACCGTCGATGACTGGCCGTTGAACCCGTTAATACTTTCGCATGTGCATAGTAGTTGGCACATTGACCCACCGCAATGCCGGACAGTGTGAGGCTGGCAAGGCGCTTGTAATGGCTGAATTCAACGGGTGCCATCCCCAGGAAGTTGCCGTGGCCCTCCGGTTGAACAGGTGAGCCCAGCAGGTAGCGGGCGGAATATACATAACTGAAGGAGTAATCCTCGATCAGGTAACGCCCCGTATTTTTGTCGCTGCACAATGCCTCAAAGGGAATGAGATGATTGTCCTGGCAGATCACGATCCGGCCTTTGCCGGGTTTGAACGGAGCGATCATTACCTGGTACAACCGGTTCGCCAGCCCCAGGAATGCAGGATAGGAGCTGTTTAGGTAATCTTCGCTGGAACACTGGCGGCTGAATTGATCCAACAGGGGTTCCGGGTCCAGGGCCGTTTCCGATACTTTTCTCAATGCGACCTCGGTGGGAGTTACAAACAATGCGAAGCTGGCAGTGTCATTGATAAAATAATCTATGAATTGTTGACGGGTGGCCCTGAGATATTCCTGCAGGGAGGTCAGCGACGGCACATCGCCTCCGTATTTATATTGGTAATAGGCGGGGTACTTTTTTTCCAGTGAATGAATAAACGATTCCAGATTTTCTTTCGCCCTCACCAGTTGCAGGTAGTATTGCTGGTACTGTACAGCGGTTTCCGGCACGGAAAGCATGTGCTGCCGGCATTCAATAATGCTGTTCCGCAAACTATCCTGCCGGGCCGATGCGGTGGCGGGAAGAATGGCGCTGGCACCCAATTCGTTTAGTTTGTCCTGCAGCATCACGGATCGGCTTTTTTCCATGAAATAAAAAGCCAGCTGATTATCGTGCGCGAAAAAGGCGGCTTCCAGCGCATCCCGGTAAAGGCTGCGTGTGATTCCCCTCCAGTATAACTTGCTTTGGTCGCCCATTTGTTCGTGCCGGACAAGGGTGATCAGGGAGTCACTGAGGAGGGCAGCCTGCAGGCAGGCTGTCAACCACTTCATTTCCTTTTTTTGTTTATACAAGGACAGCAACAGTTCCGTCCTGCCATTGAACAGTGACTGAAGCAACTCCCTGTTGCCGATGGGTGCCAGTTGTTCGGTAGTCGGATGCGAGAGCAGATCTGCGTTTTTCCCAAGACCCAGGTATCGCATGGACTTCTGGCAATACGTCATGGCTTTTTCAGTCTGTCCCGCTGCAAGGTAGCATTGACTCAGGTTCAGCGTGATCCTGGCCAGCCGTATGGAGTCGCCTGCTTTTTTCGCATAGTCAAGCCCGGTACTATAGGTCGCAATGGCCCTTGTATAACTATGCAGGCTATCCGAAAAAATAATTCCCAGGTCGTTGTAGTCGCCGGCTACCTGGCCAAAGAATCCTGACTTGACCCTTTCCGCAATGCACCGTTTGAACGAGGCATCTGCTTCCCTGAACGCCCTTTGTTTGGCAAGGATCAGCCCCCTGGTTTTGTAAGCGGTGGCGATATCGAAACTCCGGTGCAGGGAGTTGGCCAGTGAGAGGGCGGTTTCCATGTCCGCGAGGGCGCCGCTCAGTTGATTCAGGAAAAAACGGGCCTGGGCGCGCTGGTTGAGAAAGGCAAGATAATGGACGGCGTCCTTGCGCTCAATGGACCATTGTATCCAGAGATCGCTCAGGTCAATTGCTTTTTCATAGTCCCCCATACGAAAATAAATATTGGTTTGCTGCAGCTTTGAATCAGGGATGATATCGTCATCATCCGGGCCCTTGCCTACCAGGTTGATGGCACTGTCGTAGAACAGGAGGGCCTTATGGAGGAGGTCAAAATTGTCGTAAAAAAAGGCCAGGTTATAGCAATCCGCCGGGGCCTGACCGGTTGAACTGCCCGGCATACGGCTGCAGTTGATGGCCAGCGCTGCTGAGGTAAATCCAATTGCCCGGCTAAAATTGTTGTTCAGGTTAAACTCCATGGCTCCGAGCCTGTGCAATAATTTAGCATAAGCCGAGTCGTGCGGAATGGCCGAAGCATCCGCCTCTTTTTTCCAGCCATACAATATGCCCAGTTTTTCTGCGGGTCGCAGATCATTCCGCTGATCCAGACCGGCCAGGCGCTGCCAAAGCATACTGCCGGTCAGGTTTTGTGCCCGACCGGCAGTGGTTACCATCGCAACAAACAGGATGGTCAGTGTTGCTGTCTTCATTTGATTGAATTATGTACGCGGCGCTGTTACCTACTTCCTGGCTTCGGCCGAAGGTGGCACCGGAGGCCGAACCCGGATCACGATGCGTGTCCCCTTGGGCATATCTTCCAGCGTGGAGACCAAACAGGGATTCAGGAATTTTGGTTTTCCTCCCGTCCCGCTTGTATCACCGGAACCGGCGGGCAGGGCTATGATGGTGATCTGTGACCCTTTGCTGATCAATGCATCCAATTCAAGCGTAGCCGATCCACCCGATCCGCTGCCTAAAATTTTCGTCTTACCACCGGTACCCCCGGTAGAGTCAGTAGAGCCGTTGGTCGCACTCATTGCAACTTTTGTTTTCCCGCCAGTGCCACCGGTGGAGTCGGTAGAGCTACAACCGCTCAACATGGGGACGTTAAAAGTGAATACGATTACCGCGCCCATCACCAGGAGTGGGCGAAGTACAAACTGGAACGTACTTTTCATACAAGATTGTTTTTGGTTTATGAATGAGAACAGGGGGCCGGTTGCGTTTCGGCGGGTGGGATGTCTTAAGGTACGGAAAAATAGAGACAAACTTAAATCGTGCTAATCCGGAAGATCTTTCCTGATGCCGGGCTGCAGGTTCCGCCAAAGCCGATGGCAGCCATCGGAGGAAGTTTTGCATTTGCCTGCTGCACCCCGTAGGATCATTCTTTTTCCCGATTGGGGAAATTTCTTCCCTTTCAGGGAGCAAGATCAGGGGCGACGGGCTTCGTCCAGCCTTGATCCGATTTGGTATGAAGATTGAAGTCGCTTACCTGGTTTTTCATAGGATATTGGATTTTAAATCGGGGCTGGATGTCTATCCTGGCCCCTTTTTATTTTATTTCCGTTTAGCCGGGCCCGCCGTAGCAGAGGATTGCAGTATCGCTGATTCGGCGTTCTTCATAACTCTTTTGAACTTATCGTTTTCGGTTTCGGGTGCCTGTTTTGAGACAAAATCCTGTCCATTGGCCTGGCTTGTAATCGCTGTTTTTGCAGGGGTGGACGCGATGCTGTTTGGCTGTATTGCCGGGGTGAGTTTTCCAGCTGCAGGCATTCTGCGACCATATTTATTCATCCTGGTTGCGCTCTCCACCTCCGGATGGGCATTTTCAAATCGCCGCAGCGTACGAAGGTAGCTGATCCTTTCCGCCCGGGTAAGCGTGGTAACACTTCCATGTCCTTCAAAATAATAATGGGTGGCGATGAACCTCTTTACATGCACACGGGTTTCTGCCGGAAGATAGCGCTGTAACACCCAGAAATTGCGGCTGCCGGAGCGGCGGATTGCGTGGTATACCGGTCCGGGTCCCCCGTTATATGCTGCCAATACCAGGAGCCAGTCGCCGAATTCTGCGTACAGATCCTTCAGGTACCTGGCCGCGGCCGGGGTGCTTTTATAATAGTCGGTGCGTTCGTCGCATGTTTCATCAACCTTCAAACCAAGGATCTCGGCCGTTTCCGGCATCAGCTGCCAGGGCCCCCTGGCGCCTACATGTGAGGTGGCAGAAGGTTTCAATTCGGACTCTACTACCGCCAGGTATCGCAATTCGGCGGGCAGGCCATAACGATCAAAAACGGAATCGATGATCTCAAATGGAATGGTACTTCTCTTCTTGATCTTGTATAACCGCTTATTGCTTTTGCGGATGTAATTCTTCACAAACTTCACGCCTTTCTTGTTCAGTTTTACCTTGGGTGAACGAAAGACTCCGTTCCTGCTGGCGTGTTTGTTAAGACGGCTGGAAACATACGAAGCAACCTTGCCGGAATCAGGCGGCGGGATGATCGGCAGCTCCCCGCAGGAAGCAGCGCGGCTTACCTCCGGGTATTCCGGGTTCACTGCCGGAGCCGGCAGGAAACGCAGCGTAGCCGAAGGAATGCTGATGAAAAGCAGGGAATTCCAAAGGTAAAATGCCTTTTTCAACTCAGGTTTCAACATCGTTTCAGTTTTTAATTAAAACAATGCCGACCCTTAGGGATTGGATTGGAGGGGTTAATGGTACGGTATACAAGGAGTCAGCTTCATTGTACATTCAATTTCCAAGGGTTCGGACAATTACGGTTTTTCAATAATTGGAAATCAACGCGTACAATGAATCATGATCCGGGGGCAAGATATGGAACGGCCTGCTGATCTTATTGGGTTTTATACCTGGTAAAATTACGAATGGGGTTAGTGCGGTGATAATCAGCGGGTAATCATCACCGTATTATAAAGAAATAACATTTGGAAATTCGGGACTTTTGACAGATTTGAAGAGACTTGTGCAGGAATCCCGCACTTTGCGCCCAAAGTTGGTCATTCTGCCGGTTTGGGAAATACAACACGCTGTATACAATCGCCTTATTGTATATTTATTCCATCGAGCATACTATGGACCACCCTGTAAAATACCTGTCGAATCTAACGCCCCTCAGGGGCATCGCCGCCCTGCTTGTAGCGATCTTTCATTTTGAAATGGCCATCGCCCGTTTTGTTCCGGCAGCCCGGACCATGTTTTTTGAAAAAAGCTATCTCATGGTGGACCTTTTTTTTGTCATGAGCGGGTTTATCATGTTCCATGTTTACGGCGAAAATTTCCGTTCAGCCATCCGGAAAACGGATCTGCGAAAATTTATCGTTGCCAGGTTTGCACGCATTTACCCCCTCCACCTTTTTACATTGCTTCTACTGGTGTTCCTTGTCTACGTGGTGCTTGGGCCCGCCACCCAGCCGGCTTCCATAGAAGCACCCTGGGCCATCCTCACCAACTTCCTGTTGCTCCAGGCCTATGGTATCCACCACATCTATACCTGGAACATACCTTCCTGGAGTATCAGTGCAGAATGGGCGGCCTATTTGTTGTTTCCGCTGTTGGCATTGTTCCTCGGGAGAAAAGGGAAGGCGGCGATCATCGTGCTGTGCCTGTCTGTGCCGCTGGCCTACCTCAGCATTATGTACCTGCTCCCCCGGTTCAATCCCTATAACCCGGCCATTCCTGTGCCGCATAATATCAACAGCACCTATGACTGGGGTTTCCTGCGCGGGATCGCAGGTTTTATAACGGGTATGCTTATGTATTTTTTGTACCGGCGGCCTGGGTGGAAACGGTTTTTCCGGGGAGATATGCCCGGACTGCTGGTGCTGTTGTTCTTGATAGCTGCCCTGCATTTTGCGGTAAACGACCTGCTGGTAGTAGCACTCTTTGCAGCCCTGGTATTGGCCTTTGCATGCAACGACGGTTATATCCAGGTTGTTTGCAGCAAATCCCTGCTCCAGTATCTCGGGGATATCTCCTATTCAATTTACCTGATGCAGATATTTCTCCAGGTCCCCTTTGCGCACGGATGGCGATTACCGGGTGTAACGGGGTTTGGCAGGGGCAAGCAAAGTATTGCTTTTTCCAGCGGGTTCCTGTACTGTCTCCTCTACCTGTTGTTGCTGGTTGGCATTTCATCCATCACCTACTATGCGGTAGAACGCCCCTGCAGGCGATACATCAACCGGAGATGGGGGTAACGCAAATGCGTATTCGAAAAATATCAACCCAAAACAAAAACCCCTTTCGGAGAAGGGGTTTTTGTCAGGTTATTGTTCCGTAACCGGCAGCGGGAATTCCGTCCATACATCATCCCCCGGCCGGTCGATGGGCAATTCGCTGAGCAGGTTGTACCTGCGCAGGTCGACCCAGCGATGGCCTTCACAATACAGCGAGTACCGGCGTTGATTGAGCATTTCGGTGATCAACGCGGGTTGCGTAACCGCCCCACTGTAATTTCCGAGGTGATGGCCAGTCCGGATAATGTTCAGTGCGGCTACCGCATCAGCCAGGTCATTGTTCTGAATGTTTGCTTCTGCATAGATCAGGATCAGTTCTTCATTCCTGATAATGGGAATCGGTGCTGTACTGGAAGTATATACCCATACATCCCGGTTACTGCTTAAACCATTCAGCGATGCCGCGGTATTGCGCAGGGTGGCCTTGTTGATGCGATCGTCATTGGCTTCTAAATCGGCAGCATAAGAAGGATGCGCCACCCTCACTTCCCCCGTCTGGTTCTGCGGGATAAAGAAGATGTTCAGCTGATCCCCCGAGCCGGTACCAAACTCATGGAAAACGCCGAGGTTGAAATCCTTGTTCAAACCGAAAAAGGATGCATTCAGCGCAGTCAGGGCGCCGCTCCAATTCTGCATATAAACATCAACCCGTGAGGCGAGGGCGCGGTTGAACTGGGTCAGCCCGGCTGCATCGTTAAACCCCGAGAAGCCGGCCAGGGTAAACGCTATGTCCGCATTGCCCAGATCTGTTTGAGCGGAATCGAGCAGGGAGGAAATGGCGGCCAGTGCATCGTTGTAGTCCACGATGGGCCCCAGCTGGTCCGGGTTGGTTACATCGATCCTGATCCCGTTGGAATCAGTCAGGTTGAGGTTCATCAGCAACTGGTACGCTTTGATGGTCCTTGCAAAACCAATATAACCGCTCCTTTGCGCATCGGTGATCAGCTTGGAATTGAGGGCCGACTGAATGAGGATGTTGCAATTTTTAACCACCCTGTACCGGGAAGCCCAGGGATTGGTGATATAAAAGTTGCTGTTGCTTAAAGTTGCATCATTGGCACCCAGCAGGTCCGTTACATACCTGGGCTCAGACGCGGAGAAATGATAAAGCTCACGGCCAATGATGCCCACATCGTCGAGATAAAGCGCCACGTTGTTGCGCATACCCGATTCGGTACCACTGACAAGGTTGTTCAATTCACTCGCAGAAGCATTGCTGGTAAAACTTTCCACGGTGGCGTTGTTGAGATCGCCGTAGTCCTTCTTGCAGGAACTCACCAGCACAATGCCTGAGAAGAGCGAGATATAAATCAGTGTATATTTTTTCATAATTGTGTGTTTGGCTGTTTAGAAATCAAAGGCAAGATGGAACATGGCGCGTTTGGTAGCAGGGTAGGGATCCACGTCCACGCCACTGGAGAATCCCGTACCGAAGTTGGATACTTCAGGATCGTAGGATTTGTAATGGGTGATGGTGAGATAATTGTTGAGTGAAACACCTACGCGTATGCCCTTTACCGCACTGACCGGGATCTTCGTAAACGAATAATACAAGCCGATTTCGCGCAGCCTCAGGTAACTGGAAGTTTGTACAAATTCCCGGGCGCTCACACCCACCTGCATGATCCTGTATACGCCATCGGGCACGCCCAGTTTATTGGTGACATTGTCGTAGTCGGCGCTGGTGCCCCCGAAATCATTTTCAAGATTTGTCAGGTTAACATTTTGACCGCCGTACTTCCAATGCAGGAGGAACCTCAGGCTCAACTTATTGAAGAAGGTGATCTCGTTGTAGGTGTTCATCTGGAAGGTGGGCTCAGCGTCACCCAGTTTGCTCACACCGCCGGTGCCATCCAGACCCAGGATCTGTGTGGCCGACTGGCCCTGTTCGATCTGGTATGACCCCAATACATAACCGAAGGATCCCTGCGGTGTGGGCGGGATGCTGAGTTTGGTTACCAGCGACCTGTTCAGCCAGAAATTGACGGAAGTATTCCAGACAACATTCCTGGTTTCAACCGGTCGGGCATTGATGCCGATTTCGACACCGTGGTTGCGGAGGTTTCCGGCATTTACCCATTTGGTGGAATAACCTGAAGAAGCCGGAAGACTCTGCAGCATCAGGAAGTCATCGATGTTCTTGCTGTAATAGGTAAGCACCAGGCCCAGTCTTCCCTTGAGCATGCTGAGATCGATGCCTGTTTCAAACTCGGCCTGTCTTTCCGGTTTGATATCCGGCTGCCCCTCCTGTGTGTTTACGATTACACCGGGGTTGCCCGCAATATTGGAAATAACCAGCGACGTAAACTTGCTGCCATAGGCGGGCACATTATTGGCCTGGCCATACGCCGCACGGAGTTTGATGTTGTCAAATAAATTGCTTTTGAAGATACCCATCCTGGTGAGGTTCCAGGACAAGCCCGCTTTTGGATAAGTATAATATTTAGCGGGGTCGCCGTTGTTTGACGACCGGTCGAACCGTACCCCTGCTGTTAAGGTGAATATTTCGTTGATGTTCGCTTCTTCCTGGATGAAGATACCGGAGTTTTGATATTTTGTTCTCAGTTGGTATGGGTTCAGGGCGCCGGCCTGGTCTACGTTGGACTGGCCCGAAATAACCTGTGTAGCCACGTTCAGCAGGTTGTTGTAATCACCGGTTTCCTGTGATAATCCGGCCGAGGTGGTCAATGACAATTTATCCGAGGGGGTGAAGCTATTGACCAGTGAAAGGATATAATTCGTATTCAGGTTGCTGGTGAAGCCCACAATGGAAGTTCCTTTGTTGACGGCCTGGAATTGCAGGGTGCTTGGGAAAATGGCGTTGGTCTCCAGGTTGTAATAGTCAATACCTCCCAGGCCCACCAGTTTGGTTGTGCTCTTGCTGCTTCGCTGGAACACCGCATCCAGGTTCAGCCCGGTGATAAAACGGTTCACCGATTCATTGTTGGTCATCAGGGCCACCGTTTGCAGGGGATTGGAGGCGGCGAAAGGGTTGTT